>NZ_AEWE02000039.1:0-79127 GCF_000190455.2 Pseudomonas sp. TJI-51 | reverse complement strand
TAGCCGCAGCATCGTGTCGATGATGCAGGAAGACGGCGAGCAGATCGGGCGGTTCAAGGTGCGAGGCTTGATGCGGGAACTGGAGCTGGTCAGCAAACAACCTGGATGACATGCCTACAAACGAGCGACGGTTGAGCAGCCTGACATTCCGAATATCTTGAATCGAGAGTTTGATGTGCCGGCACCGAATCAGGTCTGGTGTGGCGACATCACCTACATCTGGGCTCAAGGGAGGTGGCATTACCTGGGTGTCGTTATGGATCTTTATGCGCGCCGAGTGGTGGGCTGGGCGCTGTCGAACAAGCCGGATGCGGATCTCTGGTCATCAAAGCGTTGGACATGGCTTATGAACAGCGTGGAAGGCCTCAAGGCCTTCTGTTTCACTCGGATCAGGGCTCGCAATATGGTAGCCGTCAGTTCCGCCAGCGGCTCTGGCGTTACCGCATGCGCCAAAGCATGAGCCGTCGTGGAAACTGCTGGGATAACGCGCCGATGGAGCGTGTGTTTCGCAGCTTGAAAACTGAATGGATACCGACCGTGGGCTACATGATTGCCACTACCTCAGCCACTACGACGCCACCCCCGAGCCTTCGCGTCGTTTCGCAGCGCCGATCAATCCCTGGTCAAGGATCCGCAGGTCAATCGGGGTTCCTACCACAAACAAGGCCCTGCCCACTTTCAACCGCCAGGCCTAGGCCTGACCACGACGCGCGCCGGGCATCCGCTGCCCGGTGCGCCGGAGGTAAGCATGAACGCGACCAAGCGTTACGAGAATTTCATTGTCTTCCTGGCGCCGCTGATCAACAGCGTGGGCGGTATCGCCATCGACCTGTACGCGCCGAGTATCCCCTCCATTGGCCGTGAACTGTCAGCCAGCCCGGCGCTGATGCAGAACACCATCACCATCACCCTCCTGTTCTATGCACTGGGGCAGCTGTTCTTCGGCATCATGGCCGATGCCCGTGGGCGGCGGCCGGCGGTGCAATTGGGGCTGCTGGTGTTCCTCGCGGGCAGCGTGCTGGCAACCGTGGCCACGTCCATCGAGATGCTCCTGCTCGCCCGCGCCCTGCAAGGCTTCGCCATCGGCGCCTGTCAGGTAGTTGCCCGTGCGCTGCTGGTGGACATCGTCAAAGGGCCGCGTTTCTACGTAGCGATCATCTACCTGAGCCTGGCCTTCGGCCTGGGGCCGGTGATCGCGCCGTACATTGGCGGGGTGATCGAAGTGCACCTTGGCTGGCGCTACAACTTCGTCCTGTACGCCGTATACGCCGTCATCGTGTTGGCCTTCGTGCTGGCAGGGCTCAAGGAGTCGTTGCCCGCAATGAACAGACGCAGCGCCTTGCAGACCTGTGCCGGCTACCGCCCGATCCTGGCGGACAGCCGCTTTCGGGCCTCGGTGGTTGTGCTCGGCTCGAGCTTCTCGGCGTTTCTGCTATGGAACGTGTTCGGCCCACACATCGTCCAGGAACGCCTGGGGCACAGCGCGCAATACTTCGGCACCACCGCGCTGGCTGTGGGTAGCTGCTACCTGGTCGGCACTCTGGTCAACCGTGCGCTGATCCGGCAGGTCAAGCCACGGCTGCTGATGTGGGCAGGAATGGCGGTGTTTCTGCTCGGCGTGGTGACCATCGCCACGCAGGCTAAGGACCTTCACCTGGTCTCGATCTTGGGTGGCATCATGCTGGTCGCGTTCGGTCAGGGCTTCATCTTCTCCAACGCCATGGCCAACTCGATGTCGCTGTTCCCCGACCGCGCCGGTGTTGCCGCCAGCCTGCAAGGCTGCCTGATGCTGGTATTCGGGTCATTGGCCTCGGCGCTGGTCAGCGCTTTGCCGCTGACCTCGAACCTGGCAATTGCCTGCGTGTTTCTGGTGCTTTGGTTGATCTCGTTGTCGGGCATGCTGAGCGTGCGCGTGCCGCGTCAAGCCTCGGTGGCCTGAAGCGTGCCGACCCCGGCGGTGCAGCGTATCTGTTGCCGGGGTCTGCAAGGCAGCGCTGAGCAGTATTCATCAACCAGCAGGATCGAGTAACTGCAACGCACCAAACGCTTGCCTGCGCCGAAGGGGGAAGCAGCGGACGCAAGCTCCCGCTCGCTGTTACCCTCGGCGAAGTCGACTCAAATCTGCATGGCCATGCCATCCACATTCATCGCTGCCTGGCGCAACGCCTCGGAGCGGGTGGGGTGGGGGTGGCAGGTGAGGGCGATATCTTCGGCCGAGGCCGAGAACTCCATGGCCACGCAGAATTCACCGATCATTTCGCTGACGCTCGGGCCCACCAGGTGCACACCCAGCACTTCGTCGGTTTTGGCATCGGCAAGCACCTTGGCGAAGCCTTCGGTCTCGTGGTTGATCTTGGCGCGGCTGTTGGCCGTGAAGGGGAATTTGCCCACTTTGTATTCACGCCCTTCGGCCTGCAGCTGCTCTTCGGTCTTGCCCACGCTGGCCAGCTCCGGCCGGGTATAGATCACGCCAGGGATGAGGTTGTAGTTGACCTCATGCGGTTTGCCGGCGATGCGCTCAATGCAGGCCACTGCTTCGTCTTCGGCCTTGTGCGCCAGCATCGGCCCGGAAGTGACGTCGCCGATTACCCAGAGCCCGGGCACTGAAGTGCGGTGGTGTTCGTTGCCAAGCATGCCGCGCTTGTCGGTTTCCAGGCCTGCGCTTTCCAGGTTCAGGCCTTTGGTATAGGGGCGGCGACCGATCGCCACCAATACATAATCGGCTTGCAGTGTTTCTGCCGCGCCACCCGCTGCAGGCTCCAAGGTCAAGGCCACGCCGTCGGCGCTGGCGGTGGCCTGGGTCACTTTGCTGCCCAGCTTGAACACCATACCTTGCTTGGCCAATGCCTTCTGCAGGGTCTTGGCGGTTTCGCTGTCGGTGCCAGGGCAGATGCGATCGAGGTATTCGATGACCGTGACCTGGCTACCCAGCCGGCGCCACACCGACCCCAGCTCGAGGCCGATCACCCCGGCACCGATGACGACCAGGTGCTTGGGCACCTGCGGCAACGACAGCGCGCCGGTCGAGTCGATGATGCGCTGGTTGTCGATGGTCAAGCCTGGCAGCGGCGTCGGCTCGGAACCGGTGGCGATGACGATGTCTTTGGCCTGCAGCGTGGTTTCGCTGCCGTCCTGCGCCTTCACGACCACTTTGCCGACGCCATCCAGGCGGCCCCAGCCCTTGACCCAGTCGACCTTGTTCTTGCGGAACAGGTACTCGATGCCTTTGGTCAGGCCGGCCACGCTCTCGTCCTTCTGCTTCATCATCTGGGCGAGATTCAGCGTAGGTTTGACTTCGATGCCGAGGTGGGCGAACGCCTCACCGCTGGCGGCTTCGTAGAGTTCGGAAGCATGCAGCAGTGCCTTGGACGGCATGCAGCCGACGTTCAGGCAAGTGCCGCCCAAGGTCGAGCGGCCCTCCACGCAGGCGACACTGAGCCCAAGTTGGCCAGCGCGAATGGCTGCGTTGTAGCCGCCAGGGCCACCGCCGATGATCACCACGTCATAGGATTTCATGGTTCAACTCCAGGGATGTAGAAACGCGACAGGGGCATTAGGTTAGGCTGAGCCTTTAGAATTGTATACAATTTGCTACGCATACCAGCGCAGCAGGGTCTAGACCATGGTCTGATCGGGAGGAAACATCCCATGGATGAACTACTCTGATTCGACGACGTTCGAAATTTCGGGCGTCGTGGCCAATTACGGATAGGAGGGTCGTTCATGCTTGCGCAACTTCCACCGGCACTGCAGAGCTTGCATCTGCCGCTGCGGCTGAAACTCTGGGACGGCAACCACTTCGATCTCGGGCCCAGCCCGCAGGTCACCATACTGGTCAGAGAACCCCAGTTGATCAGCCAGCTGACCCACCCGAGCATGGACCAGTTGGGCACGGCATTCGTCGAAGGCAAGTTGGAGCTTGAAGGCGATATCGGTGAGGCCATACGCGTTTGCGATGAGCTGAGTGAGGCACTGCTTACCGACGAAGACGACACGCCGCCCCAGCGCCTGGCGCATGACAAGACTACCGACGCCCAGGCCATTTCCTATCACTACGACGTTTCCAATGAGTTCTACCAGCTGTGGCTGGACCAGGACATGGTGTACTCGTGCGCTTATTTTCGCGAGCCGGACAACACCCTCGATCAGGCGCAGCAGGACAAGTTCGAGCACCTGTGCCGCAAGCTGCGGCTCGATGCGGGCGACTATCTGCTCGATGTGGGCTGTGGCTGGGGAGGGCTGGCGCGTTTCGCCGCCCGTGAGTATGGCGCCAAGGTATTCGGCATCACCCTCAGCAAAGAACAGTTGAAGCTCGGCCGCCAGCGGGTCAAGGCAGAGGGTCTGAGCGACAAGGTCGATTTACAGATTCTCGATTACCGCGACCTGCCGCAAGACGGCCGCTTCGACAAGGTTGTCAGCGTGGGCATGTTCGAGCATGTCGGCCATGCCAACCTGGCGTTGTATTGCCAGAAGCTGTTCGGTGCGGTGAGGGAAGGGGGGCTGGTGATGAACCACGGCATCACCGCCAAGCATGTGGATGGTCGGCCGGTGGGGCGAGGTGCAGGCGAGTTCATCGATCGCTACGTGTTCCCACATGGTGAGCTGCCCCACCTGTCGATGATCAGTGCCAGCATCTGCGAAGCAGGGCTGGAGGTGGTGGACGTGGAGAGCTTGCGCCTGCACTACGCCAAGACCCTGCACCACTGGAGCGAGAATCTGGAGAACCAGCTGCACAAGGCGGCGGCACTGGTCCCCGAGAAAACCCTGCGCATCTGGCGTTTGTACCTGGCCGGGTGTGCCTATGCGTTCCAGAAGGGCTGGATCAACCTGCACCAGATTCTGGCAGTGAAGCCCTATGCCGACGGGTATCACGACCTGCCCTGGACACGCGAGGATCTGTACCGCTGACACCTACCTCTGGCCGGCGGCACCGGTTACAGGATTGGGGATATCAAGCGTGCAATGCGCATCCCCAATTGCTGTAGCCGGTGGGTGTCGCGGCTGTCCTCAACGGTTATCTCTCGCGCCTGCTCGAAGTCTTCATTCAACATACGTTCCACCTGGTCGGCAAAGCCACGGTCGACCGTCAGCAGGGTGATCTCGAAGTTCAGGCGGAATGAACGGTTGTCCAGGTTGGCACTGCCGATTGCGCTGACCTCGTCATCTACCAGTACCACCTTCTGGTGCAGGAAACCCGGCTGGTAGCGGAACATGCGTACGCCTGCGCGTACCGCTTCGAAGGCAAACAGGCTGGAGGCGGCATAGACAACCCGGTGGTCGGGGCGTGCCGGGATCAATACGCGCACATCCACCCCTCGCAGTGCTGCCAGGCGCAATGCCGCGAACACCGCTTCGTCAGGGATGAAGTAGGGGGTGGTTATCCACACCCTGCGCGTGGCGGAGTGAATGGCTTCAAGGAAGAACAGTGCGCAGGTTTCCTGTGGGTCCGCCGGCCCACTGGCCAAGGCCTGGCAGAGCACGCCGTCGTCCGGGTAGGCATCTGGCAGAATCAGCGGCGGCAGCTGGCGCGAGGCCCAGTACCAGTCTTCGGCGAACGACTCTTGCAGGCAGGCCAGCACTGGCCCGCCGATCTGCACATGAGTATCGCGCCATGGTGAAAGCTGCGGGTCTTCACCCAGGTACTCGTCACCTACGTTATGCCCGCCGATGAAACCGACCAAGCCATCCACCACCACGATCTTGCGATGGTTGCGGAAGTTGACCTGAAAGCGGTTGAACCAACCACGCCGGGTGGCGAAAGCGTGAACCTGTACGCCGCCATCACGCAGCGCCTGGCTATAGCTGGCTGGCAAGGCATGGCTACCGACACGGTCGTACAGCACAAACACCTGAACCCCTTCAGCCGCCTTGCGCAGCAGCAGGTGCTGTAACGCCTTGCCGAGTTTGTCGTCATGGATGATGAAGAACTGCACCAGCACCACATCGCGGGCTTTTTCGATGGCCGCGAAAATGGCATCGAAGGTGGCCTTGCCATTGATCAGCAGCTTCACCTGGTTGTTCGCCAGGCAAGGCATGCGCCCCAGTTTGGGCATGGCGCGTAGCGCGGCGTAGCTTTCCGACTCGCGGGCGGTCAGGGCTTCTTCAACCCATGGTCGCCAGTTGAGGTTGGCCATTGCAACGTGCATTTCCTGGTTGGCTTGGCGCCGCGCCTTGATATACGCATTGAACGAACGGGCGCCGAACACCAAGTACGGTATAAGGGTGAAATAAGGAATGAAGAACAACGGCATCGCCCAGGCAATTGCGCCTTGGGCCGTGCGCACCGTGAACAACGCGTGCAGTGCGGCTACGATACCCAGTAGATGAATCAGGCCAATTACATAACCAAAGAAATAGGGGCTGTGGTAATCCATATGCATCCTGCTCACCGAGTACTGTTGGCTAACAGAACACGTTCCCGGTGCACCTTGCAACCTGCGGATGGTTTTGGCGTCTAAGGCTCAGCCCGGCCCGCTTGGCCGGCTTTTTTCAGGAGTGTTCACCCATGAAGATTCGTCTGCCACTGTTGGCCCTGGTCCTCGGTATGAGCAGCCCGCTGGTGCATGCCCAGATGCTGCAACCCGGTTTGTGGGAGCTGACCACCAGCAACATGCAGGTCGATGGCAAGCCGTTACCTGACATGGGGTTCATGCTGGGCCAGCTCAAGAACCTGCCGCCGGAGCAGCGCGCGATGATGGAAGGCGTGCTGGCCAAACAAGGGGTGACGGTGGCTGGTAATGGCGTGCGTTCCTGCCTGACCGCCGAACAGGTGGCGACCAACGACATCCCGCTGCAGGATCCCAAATCCGGTTGCACGCAGAAAATCACAGACCGTACCGGCAACGTGTGGAAGTTCGAGTTCAGTTGCCCGAAGGCACAGGGCAGTGGCCAGGCGACGTTCCTCAGTGATCGGGAATTCACCACCCAGGTCAGTGGCACCTTCAACGCGTCGGGTGTTCAGCAGCAAGGCAGCATGAACACCCGTGCGGTGTGGCTGGGCAGTGATTGCGGTACGGTCAAACCGCGCAGTTGAGGTCCCACTGCCACTGGCTGGTGGCAACAGCGTCGTGGGCATGCAGGCTTTCTGCATGTTCCACCCGCAGCCTGAAAGCAGCACTCCACTCCAATTGTCGCAGCGCCTGGTGCAGGCGCCGGGCAGCATCTTCACAGAACATCAGGTTCTGCCCGTTGGCTAAAGCGAAGGCCTGTTCGTCTGCACGCTTGACCGCAGTCTGTACCGCTGTGCCCAAGCTCATTTCGATGCAATCAATCAGCTCGGTAATCGGCAGATCACGCTGGCTGCTGCGCAGCCGTACCTGAATTTTCGCGCTACTGCGTTGGCTATGTGGGGTAGCGACGATGCCTTCGGCAGTGCCCAGCCAGTTCATTACCGCCGCGGTGTCGACCTGCGACCCGGGGAATTGCTGTTGGAACTGCTGTTGTATCAGTTGCCTGGCAAGCGCCGCCGAACATGGACAGGTGGACGAATAGGGCACGCTAACGGATAGTTCCACGTGGAACATTTCATTCTCGATGCGTGCATCGATGGTCACGGGATAGCTCTTCCAGCCTGCCAATGGGCTGATCAAGGCTGGTCTTTTAAGCAGGTGATCAAAGCCCAGGCGCAGATGAGCAGCGGAAGACAGCCCTTCGTGGCTGGTCAAAAAATCCGCCAAAAGCTGCCGAATTGCCAGCGGCGTAAGGGGCTGGTTTTCCAGGGCCTCCAATGCAAGGTAGAGCCGCGACATGTGGATGCCACGTGAATGGCCGTCTATCAAACTGACGCCTGCGTCGACGGTGGCAGCAGCGGGGCGCCCTTCGAACTGCACGGGCAGGGCTATGCCACACATGCCCACCCAGTTCAGTGGCAAGGCGAACGCATGAGTCTGTGAGGCGATATCGGGGAGCGTGTGCTGGTTCATTGGGGTTTCCACAGAAAAAGGTGTCAGCGGCAGCCGCCGATCATGCTGCAATGCAAATTGAAGCGTTGCCCGCTGGAACTGGACACCCGGTTCAACGTGGTCCAGCCTACGCGGCGGCTGTAACCCACCCAGGCTTCGCCATCACTGGCCAGGCCGGTGAAGAAGGTCAACGAACCGTAACGGCTGTTGGTTTGAGCCCATAGCCGCCGCGTGACCGAGTCGAAACCGCGCAGGTAAAGCTCATTGCCGTGCGTGCGTACGCTGTAGTAACTCCCTTTGCCGTCCTGGCACGAGAGCAGCGTGGCGCTGCGGGTACACAACGCCAGTGCAGTGCTCTGCGGCATGGCAACCAGTGAGGTGGGCATGGCGAACAACACCAATGCCATGGCGCGTGACAGTTTCATGTTTTGTCCCTGGTGAGCAGTCGTCCGTCGAGAACGACTTGGCGAAATTGTATTGTTACTTTATAACATTGTGCAATGCATCGTTTCGAATGCGCTCGCCTGAAGGGGTTTCGCCATGTCCAATCGTCTTCCCGTTACTGTGCTGTCCGGTTTTCTGGGTGCCGGCAAAAGCACGTTGCTCAACCATGTCTTGCGTAACCGTGACAACCTGCGGGTTGCCGTCATCGTCAACGACATGAGCGAAATCAACATCGATGCCAGCGAGGTGCAGCGCAACGTCAGCCTCAACCGCGCTGAAGAAAAGCTCGTAGAGATGAGCAACGGCTGCATCTGCTGCACCCTGCGTGAGGACCTGCTGGAAGAGGTAGCGCGGTTAGCCGCAGAAGGGCGCTTCGACTACCTGCTGATCGAGTCCACGGGTATTTCGGAGCCACTGCCGGTGGCAGAGACTTTCACCTTCCGCGACGAACAAGGCCGCAGCTTGTCCGACATGGCACGGCTGGACACCATGGTCACGGTGGTCGATGGCCTGAACTTCCTGCGCGATTACCAGGCTGCAGACAGCCTGGCCAGCCGTGGCGAAACATTGGGCGAGGACGATGAGCGCTCGATCAGCGACCTGCTGATCGAACAGGTGGAATTTGCCGATGTACTGCTGCTGAGCAAGATCGACCTGATCAGCCAGCATGAGCGCGAAGAGCTCGTGGCCATTTTGCGCAGCCTCAATGCGCGGGCAGAGATCGTGCCGATGGTCATGGGCCAGGTGCCACTGGAGCGCATTCTCGATACGGGCCTGTTCGACTTCGACCAGGCGGCGCAGGCGCCAGGCTGGTTGCAGGAGCTACGCGGCGAGCACGTACCGGAAACCGAAGAGTACGGGATTGCAGCCATGACCTGGCAAGCGCGGCGCCCGCTGCATCCACAACGGTTCTACGATTTTATCCACACGCACTGGACCAACGGCCGCTTGCTCCGTTCCAAAGGCTTTTTCTGGTTGGCCAGCAAGTACCAGGAAGCCGGTAGCTGGTCGCAAGCGGGCGGGATGATGCGCCATGGGCTGGCGGGGCGCTGGTGGCGCTTCGTACCGCGCGACCAGTGGCCTGAGGATGTGGATAACACCAGTGCAATCCTTAAACACTGGACCGCTGAAACCGGCGATTGCCGGCAGGTATTGGTGTTCATTGGGCAGAACATCGACTTTGCCAAGTTATCCACAGCCCTTGACGCGTGCCTGTTGACCGACCAGGAAATGCAGCTTGGGCATATGGGCTGGTTGCGGCTGCCCGATCCGTTCGGACCGTGGCATGCGGAGTCCGCAGCATGAGCCTGGCATTCGGGCCTGTGGATATCTTTCAGGTGTTTGGCGAAGCGCCGCAAATATTGGCTGAGGTCCTGCAGGATGGTGTCAACCTGGCCGTGTGGCGGCGGCGGCTGCCGGCGCAGTTGCAGGACTTTGCCGAACTGGTACTCAGCCTTGGCCAGCCTTTGACCGACCAACGGGTAATCGAGGTGCACGAGCAGCACGCGCCGGTCCTGCCGGACCTGCTGCGCGAAGCCGCTGACCTGCATGGCTATGAGTCATTTGTAGCCGATGTGACCTGGCTGGTCGCGGCCTACACCTGCCTGGTGGGTGCGCGCCGTGTGGGTTTACGCCTGCGCGTGCTGGATGGCCCCATGTGTCCGCGCTTCCATGTGGATAACGTACCATTGCGCTTGCTCACAACCTACGTGGGGCCGGGCAGTGAATGGTTGCCTGAGGCGATCAGCCACCGGCGGGAGTTACATACAGCACAGCCCCCTGTGGATAAAATTCAAACCCTGCAAGCCGGTGATGTCGCGCTGCTCAAGGGCGAGAACTGGCAAGGCAACGAAGGCGCAGGTCTGGTTCACCGCTCGCCTTCGGGCCAGCAGGGGCGTCTGCTGCTGAGCCTTGACTGGTTGGCCTGACGGCGCATAGTTAGGCTTTGCCACTGTTTGAACCAGGCCATGCTGCAGAACATTCCTACCCACGTGATTGCCGGCCCGCTCGGCGCCGGCAAAACCACCCTGATCCGCCATTTGCTGGCGCAGCGGCCGCCCAATGAGCGCTGGGCGGTGCTGATCAATGAATTCGGCCTGGTTGGCCTGGATGCGGCGTTGCTCAGCCGGGATGAAGACGGTGTTGCCATTGGTGAAGTGGCCGGTGGTTGTCTGTGCTGCGTGAACGGTATGCCGTTTCAGGTCGGGCTAGGGCGTCTATTGCGCAAATCACGCCCTGACCGTTTGTTCATCGAGCCTTCAGGTTTGGGTCACCCATTGCAATTGCAGGCACAGCTGCAGGCAGCGCCATGGGCTGGAGTGCTGACAATTCAGCCACTTGTCATGGTTTTGGATGCTCAAGCGGTGGTTCGCAACCAGCGGCTTTCCGATGCGCAACAGCAGGCGTTGAACGCCTGCGAATGTGTGATTCTGAATAAGTCAGAGGCTGTGGATGAATCAACTAAGTTGTTGATAAGTAATAAATTTATCGACAGGAGAGTGCTGTGGGCGGTGCAGGGTGAAGTAGCGTTTCGTGGCCTACCCCAGGCACCTTCACAGATTGTTGACAGCCCGATTTCCGCCGTCAGGATTGTCGACAATCTGGAAATAACCCCAGGTGCGGTCTGGGCCGACCCCACCCAGCCGGTCTGCCTGGCCCAGCAAGGTGAGGGGGGTTGGAGTATTGGCTGGCGCTGGCACCCCAGCCAGCAGTTTTATCCACAGCGGCTAAGCACGTTCTTGCAGAATTTGCCCTGGCGCCGCGCCAAGGGGGTTATCCACAGCCCGGAGGGGTGGCAGGCTTTCAACGGGCTGGATGGGGGCTTGCCCGCCTGGCAGCCCAGCGAGTGGTGCCGGGACAGCCGCATCGAGCTGATTTTCGATCAGCCACAGTCGCAACCGCCGCTGCAGGCCGGCTTGCGCGAGTGCCGCATCAGCTGATCAGTTTCGCCAGCGGTTGTGTTCCTGGCGCCATTGCTGCATCTCGATAACGTTGTCGGTGCGCGGCGGGGTCTTGATCTCGAACGGGTAGGGTGCCAGTTCTATCTGCACGCTGTGCGCACCGAACTGTGTCACGCTACCGGGGTGGCGCTGCTCGCCAGTGACGGTGAACTCGAAGGCATAGATGCGGGCCAGGCGCTTGCGGCCATTGGCATCGCGCACAAAGCCGATGCGCTTGAGCGCCACGGCGTCGTCAAGCAACTCGAGGTCCAGTTTGGCGCAATGCTGTTTGACCCGTTCCAGGGCTTTCTCGCGCAACCCATGGTTGTGCCACAACCAGGCGCCTGCCGTGGCTACCAGCATCAGGACGAAGAGGTTCTCCAGGGTCAACATTTGCTTATGCTCCAAACAGGTAGATCCAGCTTAACTGCGTCCCTGGCCTGTCGTACAGGTGACAATCGAGTTCATACTGCGTCGCGCACCATTCTTTGAAACAGCTTTGGAAAACACCCGCATGAAACGTACTCCGCACCTGCTCGCCATTCAGTCCCATGTGGTGTTCGGCCACGCCGGCAACAGCGCCGCGGTGTTCCCCATGCAGCGGATCGGGGTCAACGTGTGGCCGCTCAATACCGTGCAGTTCTCCAACCACACACAGTATGGCCAGTGGGCGGGCGATGTGCTTGCTCCAGCGCAAATTCCTGCGTTGGTCGAAGGTATTTCCAACATCGGTGAACTGGGGCACTGCGATGCGGTGCTTTCCGGGTACCTGGGCAGTGCCGAACAAGGGCGGGCGATCTTGGCCGGGGTACAGCGGATCAAAGCGGTGAACCCCAAGGCGTTGTACCTCTGTGACCCGGTCATGGGGCACGCCGAGAAGGGTTGCATCGTACCGCCAGAGGTCAGCCAGTTCCTGCTCGACGAAGCGGTGGCCAAGGCCGACATCCTGTGCCCCAACCAGCTGGAGCTGGACAGCTTCTGTGGGCGCCGCGCGCAGTCGCTGGAGGATTGCGTGCACATGGCGCGCAGCTTGCTGCAGCGCGGGCCGCAGGTGGTCGTGGTCAAGCACCTGGCCTACCCCGGGCGGTGCGAGGACCAGTTCGAAATGCTGCTGGTGACGGCCCAGCACTGCTGGCACCTGCGGCGCCCGCTGCTGGCGTTTCCGCGTCAGCCAGTGGGGGTCGGCGACCTGACTTCCGGGCTGTTCCTGGCCAGGGTATTGCTGGGCGACAGCTGGGTGCAGGCATTCGAGTTCACTGCCGCCGCGGTGCATGAAGTGCTGTTGGAAACCCAGGCCTGCGCCAGCTACGAGCTGCAGCTGGTACGGGCCCAGGATCGCATCGCCCACCCGCGTGTGCGCTTCGAAGCGCAGTTGCTGGCTTTTTAAATAGCGTCGGTTTTCAGGTCCTGGTAGCGCTTTTCCAGTTCCTGGCGGATCTGGCGGCGCTGCTGCCCCTGCAGGAAGCGGCGCTTTTCTTCGCTGCTTTGCGGCTGACGCGGCGGTACCGGCACAGGGCGGCGATTGTCGTCCACCGCTACCATGGTGAAGAAGCAGCTGTTGGAGTGGCGCACCGAGCGCTCGCGAATGTTCTCGGTCACCACTTTGATGCCCACTTCCATCGAGGTATTGCCGGTGTAGTTGACGGACGCCAGGAACGTCACCAGCTCGCCCACGTGTACTGGCTCGCGGAAGATCACCTGGTCCACCGACAATGTCACCACATAGCTGCCTGCATAACGGCTGGCGCATGCATAGGCCACTTCGTCGAGGTATTTGAGCAGGGTGCCGCCATGTACGTTGCCAGAAAAGTTGGCCATGTCCGGGGTCATCAGGACGGTCATGCTCAGCTGGGCGTTTCCAGGTTCCATAAGGTGCTCACGGTTAGGTTGCGCTGAATCGGGCGAATGGAGGGGGTGATCTGCTGACACGGTTTTTCCCTCTTGTGAATTTGCCTCGTTGCTACGGGACGTTGCCGGGGGCGTAGCGGTCACGCTGATCATGCCATCAGCGGCGCTTTTCCAGCCGATCTGTTTCTGCATATTGCGCCGGCTTTTTGCAGCCGATCGCGATGTTAACCTGAGTACGCCCATGCACCATGGGCGTTCCTGCATTCAATACAGTATGTACTTGCTGCTCGCTCAGGTTTGCCCCGGCAGAGGAGCGGTTTGCCCAGGCATTCATAAAAGACGAGAAAAGGAGTATCACGCCATGCATGCCATCAGCTTCATCCAGGACCTGGCAGTCATCATGCTGGTCGCTGGCGTGGTCACCATCCTGTTTCACCGCCTCAAACAGCCGGTCGTGCTTGGTTATATTGTCGCCGGCTTCATCATCGGCCCGCACACCCCGCCATTCGGCCTTATCCACGACGAAGACACCATCAAGACCCTCGCCGAGCTGGGGGTGATCTTCCTGATGTTCTGCCTGGGGCTCGAGTTCAGCCTGCGCAAGTTGTTCAAGGTGGGCGCCACGGCGTTCATCGCGGCGTTCCTCGAAATTGTGCTGATGATCTGGATCGGCTTCGAGATCGGCCGCTGGTTTGGCTGGAACACCATGGACTCGCTGTTCCTGGGTGCCATCCTGGCCATTTCCTCGACCACCATCATCGTCAAGGCGCTCAACGACCTGAAGATGAAGAACGAGCGCTTTGCCCAGCTGATCTTTGGCGTGCTCATCGTCGAGGACATTCTTGGCATTGGCATCATTGCCCTGCTCTCAGGTATCGCCGTCAGCGGCACGGTCAGCTCGGGGGAGGTATTCTCCACTGTCGGCAAGCTGTCGTTGTTCATGATCGTTGCCTTGGTCATCGGTATCCTGTTGGTGCCGCGGCTGCTGGCCTACGTGGCCCGGTTCGAAAGCAACGAGATGTTGCTGATTACCGTGCTGGGGCTGTGCTTCGGCTTCTGCCTGCTGGTCGTCAAGCTCGAATACAGCATGGTCCTGGGCGCCTTCCTGATTGGCGCGATCATGGCCGAGTCACGCCAGTTGCTGAAGATCGAGCGCCTGATCGAACCCGTACGCGACCTGTTCAGCGCCATTTTCTTCGTCGCCATCGGCTTGATGATCGACCCGCAGGTGCTGGTCGAATACGCTTGGCCGATTGTGGTCATTACCCTGGCGGTGGTATTGGGCAAGATGGTGTCCTGCGGCATGGGCGCGTTCATTGCCGGTAACGATGGGCGTACCTCGCTGCGCGTGGGCATGGGGCTTTCGCAGATTGGCGAATTCTCCTTCATCATTGCCGCGCTGGGCATGACCCTGCAGGTAACCAGCGACTTCCTGTACCCCGTGGCGGTCGCCGTATCGGCTATCACCACCCTGCTTACGCCCTACCTGATCCGCGCAGCCGACCCGCTTTCGCAAAAACTGGGCAATGTCGTGCCCGGGCGCCTGGCGCGGGTGCTGTCGTTGTATGGCGAGTGGTTGCGCAACATTCAACCGCAGGGCGAGGGTGCCATGCTCGCGGCAATGATCCGGCGCATCCTCCTGCAGGTTGGGGTGAACCTGGCGCTGGTGATCGCGATCTTCTTCAGCGGCGGCTATTTTGCCGGGCGCATCGGTAACTGGCTCAGCGAATGGGTCAGCGACATCAGCCAGCAGAAGGCGATGATCTGGGGCGCGGCGTTATTGCTGTCGCTGCCGTTCCTGATCGCGGCCTACCGCAAGCTCAAGGCGCTGTCGATGCTGCTGGCCGAGATGGGCGTGAAGCCGGAAATGGCCGGGCGGCATACCCAGCGGGTGCGGCGGGTGATTGCCGAAGTGATTCCGCTGTTGTCGTTACTGGTGATTTTCCTGCTGCTGTCGGCATTGTCAGCGAGCATCTTGCCGACCAACGAATTGCTGTTGGTGATTGCCGTGGTCGCTGCGGTGGTGGTGGCCTTGCTGTGGCGCTGGCTCATTCGCGTGCACACGCGCATGCAGATCGCCTTGCTGGAAACGCTGGAGAACAGCCGCGAGAACTCGCACTGAGTGCCACCCGGCCGCAGCGACAGCGGCGCCTACCGGTTCACCACACGCTTGGCCGTTGTGGGTACCTGTAGGCGCCGCTGCACCGGAATTGGTGGGGAAGATCAGCTTTCCAGCCACACATCCCGTGCCCAGTGCCATACCGATTCCCAGCTGTCCTCACCGACCAGCTCTTCCTCGGCATCCCACAGCACCACGGTGCCATCTTCCTCTACGCAGTAGTAGTTGGCGCCGTCCTGGCACAACGGGATCAGCTCACGCGGTACGCCCGCATCCCAGGCGTTGGCTGCCACCTCGGGCAGGTAGGTGTGCGACTGTGGATCGGTACAAGTTACAGGCTCCAGTGAGCCGTACACCACATCGCTCACAGTCAGCAAAAACTCTTTGAACACGTATGGAATGTTGATGAACAGCTGCTCTTCTATCTCTACCAGCTGGTCCTCATCGGGAAGCTCCAAAGGTACCGGCACCGGCTCGTTGGCTTCACGGAGTTGTTCGATCACTTCTTCCACGGTTCACTTCCTCTGACCTAGATGACAACTTTGCGCGTTATACCCTAGTAGGCCACTCTGACAAAAGCAAAAACCCCGGGGGCAAGCCCGGGGTTCTTGGTACGGCGCGCAGCGGTTAGCTGTTTTGACGGATACCGGCTACCAGCCAAGGCTGGTTCTCACCTAGGGCACGCACCATGTGCCAGCTTTCGCTGAACAGTTCGCCCTGGTCGAGGCGCGAGTTTTTCGACACGCCGCGGAAGGTCAGGGTGGCGTCGGTGCGGTCTGGGCGGTCATCGACGCCGTCCAGTTGCACTTCGAGGTTATCGATGTAGGTGGACTGGAAGCCATCACCCAACTCGGCGCGCTCACGCTTGAGGAACTCAAGCATCTGCGGCGTGACGAACTCGGCGATCTTGTCCATCTCGTTGGCATCCCAGTGCTGCTGCAGCGACTGGAAGTGGTTGCGAGCGGCAGCCAGGAAGCTCTGTTCGTTGAACCAGGCAGGTGCGTTGATCACCGGGGCGGCGGCAGGCGCGGCCGAACCACCGAACACCGACGGCTGTGCAGGCTGGCCGTGGGCTTCACGCTGCATCGGCGCGTGGCCTGGCATGGCCATTTGCGGTTGCTGCTGGCGACGACGCGCGGCAATGAAGCGGAACACCAGGAAGGCGATGAGCGCCACGATCAGGAAGTCCATGATCTGGAAGCCCTCGAAACCGTCGCCCATGAACATGGACGCCAGCAGGCCGCCGGCGGCCAGGCCAGCGAGTGGGCCCAACCAGCGCGAAGCACCGCTGGCGGCCGGGGCGGCACGACCAGGTGCGGTCGGCGCGGCGGCTGGCGCGGTTGGTGTGGCCTGGCGGGTCTGGTGAATAGGCGCGGAGCCCGAGCTCTTGCCGCCGCCGAAACGCTTGGCGTTGGCGTCCAGGCTCAGCGTCAGGCCGACGCAAAGCGCCAGTGCGATGCTAAGAAAACGTTGCATAATTGGGATATCCCCTGTTGTGGATTGCACGCGCGTCATGGTGCACAGGTTCCCGGGCACATGACCAGCGACATAATGTTTCCAGCTTTTGCCTGAATGTTACAACGCCGGCACCACCGCCCTTGAGCGCGCCCCCAAAAAGGCAGCCGCTGCAAGGAACGGTACTGGCACAGGCGTCAGATCGCCTCGAGTTTGGCATACCCCAGCATCAGCCATTTGCTGCCTTCGGCAAAATTCACCTGCACCCGTGCCTGGGCGCCGGAGCCCTCGAAGTTGAGGATCACACCTTCGCCAAACACCGCGTGCTGCACCCGCTGGCCGAGGTTGAAGGCGGTTTGCGGGATGTTGGCATTGTCGAACAGGTGGCTGTTGGTGGCTGTCTTGGGGGCGCCGAACGGGCGGCTGACGCTGTTGGAAAGGCGTACTTCCTGAACCAGCCCCGGTGGAATTTCGCGAACGAAGCGCGACACCTTGTTGTAGGTTTCGCTGCCATACAGGCGGCGTGTCTCGGCATATGTCATGACCAGTTGGCGCATCGCACGGGTGATGCCGACATAGGCCAGGCGGCGTTCCTCTTCCAGGCGGCCAGGTTCCTCAAGGCTCATCTTGTGCGGGAACAGCCCTTCTTCCATGCCGACCAGGAATACGTAGGGGAACTCCAGGCCCTTGGCGCTGTGCAAGGTCATCAGTTGGATGCTGTCCTCATGTTCGTCCGCCTGGCTGTCGCCGGCTTCCAGCGAAGCATGGCCGAGGAAAGCCGAGAGCGGAGAGAGGTCGGCATCTTCTTCGGTGGATTCGAAGTTGCGCGCTGCGCTGACCAGTTCCTCAAGGTTTTCTACCCGTGCCTGGCCCTTTTCACCCTTTTCTTCCTGGTGATAGGTAATCAGCCCGGACTGCTCGATGGTGGTCTGGGTCATGGTATGCAGCGGCATGTCCGCAACCTTGGCAGCCAGCCCTTCGATCAGTTCGATGAAGGCCCCCAATGCGCTGGCGGCGCGGCCTTTCAACGCCTTGGCGGCGATCAGCTGGCACATGGCCCCCCACATGGAAAGCTGGCTGTGGCGGGCGTGCTCGCGGATGGCTTCGACGGTTTTTTCGCCAATGCCGCGTGGGGGTACGTTGATTACCCGCTCCAGTGCGGCATCGTTGCCACGCCCTTCGATCAAGCGCAGGTAGGCCATGGCGTTCTTGATTTCGGCGCGCTCGAAGAAGCGTTGGCCGCCATAGATGCGGTACGGCACGCGTTCGCGCAGCAAGGCTTCTTCCAGCACCCGTGACTGGGCGTTGGAGCGGTACAGGATGGCGATGTCGTTGCGCGCGTTACCCTGCTTGATCAGGCCTTCGATGGTTTCCACCACGTAGCGTGCTTCGTCGTGCTCGTTGTAGGCCGCGTACAGGGTCAGGGGTTCGCCTTCACCCAGGTCGGTCCACAGCTCTTTGCCCAAGCGCCCGCTGTTGTTGGCAATCAGCGCGTTGGCAGCCTTGAGGATGCCGCCGGTGGAGCGGTAGTTCTGCTCCAGGCGGATCATTTCGGCGTCGGGGAAGTCGGCGGTGTACTGGTGGATGTTCTCGATCTTGGCGCCGCGCCAGCCGTAGATCGACTGGTCGTCATCGCCCACCGCCATCAGGCTGGCGCCACCGCGTGCCAACAGGCGCAGCCAGGCGTACTGCACGGCGTTGGTGTCCTGGAACTCGTCGACCAGCACGTGCTGGAAGCGCCGCTGGTAATGCTCCAGCAGGCCGGGGTGGTCACGCCACAGGTCCAGTGCGCGCAACAGCAGCTCGGAAAAGTCGATCACCCCGGCGCGTTCGCAGGCCTGCTCGTAGGCGGTATACACCTCGCGCATGGTGGCCAGGAACAGATCGCCACCGGCCTGGATATGTTGCGGGCGCAGCCCCTCGTCCTTCTGGCCGTTGATGAACCACTGGGCCTGGCGGGCCGGCCACTTCTGTTCATCCAGGCCCAGCTCGCGCATCACCCGCTTGATGAGGCGCTGTTGGTCGTCGCTGTCGAGGATCTGGAAGTTCTGCACCAGCCGCGCTTCCTGCCAGTGTGCCCGCAGCAGGCGATGGGCCAGGCCGTGGAAGGTGCCGACCCACATGCCAGCTGGGTTGATGCCCAGCAATTGCTCGATCCGCTGGCGCATTTCCGCGGCGGCCTTGTTGGTGAACGTCACCGACAGGATCGAGTGCGGCGAGGCCTGCTCTACCTGGATCAGCCAGGCGATACGGTGCACCAGCACGCGGGTTTTACCGGAACCGGCGCCGGCAAGCACCAGTTGACGCCCAAGCGCGGCCGCTACGGCCTGGCGTTGGGCATCGTTGAGGGAGTTCAGCAGGAGGGAGAGGTCGTCTGTGTGCATCCGGCCATTCTAGGGCGCGGCAGGGAAGGGGTAAATGGTACTGTATAAATACTCACCTGCCCAAGCGCCGAACGGTGCATGCGCAAGGCCGCCGCGCCGGGCGTGCAAGCCGACGTGGCGGTTGTCAGCGAAATCAAGCAGTGATCAGGATTTCGTCGATCTCGGCAAGCAGCGCGCCTTCGTGGAAAATTTCCACGCTGGCGATGGCTTCAGCGCCGGTTGGCATCTCGAAATGCACCTCCTTGTCACACAACACCTGGATGAAGCTGCCGCCTTCCGATTTCAATTCCAGGTCCAGGGCCAGGGTACCCGGTTGCCCGTCGCGCTTGACCAGCACGGGGTCGACGCCAGGGTTGGCGACGGTGACGGAACCTGCAACCCGCACCCGCGCCCCTGGGGGCATCCTGTCATGTTGGGCTTTCCAGTTCTTGCTGTTGATCATGTCTGCAGCTCCATTAGTACGAAGGGCGAAATGCGCCTTCCGACCAGAGCCTGCAACAAGCCCCAGCCCAGCCACAGCATGAAACTTTTCAGCTATGCCAGACCCTGCCATGGCGTGCCAGCAGGCTGGTAGCCTGCTCTGGCCCGTTGCTGCCAGCCGCATACGGGCGTGGGGCCTGGAAGTGTTCTTCACAGCCCTTGATCACGGGGTCGATCCAGGCCCAGGCGGCTTCTACTTCATCACGGCGCATGAACAGCGTGGAGTCGCCCTCCAGCACATCCAGTAACAGGCGCTCGTAAGCCTCCCAGCGGCGGGTCTGGCTGAAAACCTGGGCCAGGTTCAGGTCGAGGTCGACCGGCTCAAGGCGCATGCCCTTACCTGGGCTTTTGGTCATCATGCGCAGGCTGATGCGTTCCTCTGGTTGCAACTGGATCAGCAGCTGGTTCACCTGGCCACCGTTGAACAGCTCATGGGGCACCGGCTTGAACTGAATGACGATTTGCGACGAGCGCCGTGCCATGCGCTTGCCCGTGCGCAGGTAAAACGGCACCCCAGCCCAGCGCCAGTTGTCGATGTGTGCCTCGATGGCGATGAACGTTTCGGTGTCGCTGTCATTGTCGACGTCTTTTTCGAAGTAATAGGCCGGCACTTCCTGGCCGCCGATGCGCCCCGGGCCGTATTGGCCACGGACCGTCTTGTCCTGCACGTCCTGGCCAGTGATCGGCTTGAGCGCGCGCAGTATCTTCACTTTTTCATCGCGTACCGCTTCGGCCTCGAACTGCGCAGGTGGCTCCATGGCCACCAGGCACAGCAACTGCAGCAAATGGTTTTGCAGCATGTCGCGGATCGCGCCGGCCTTGTCGTAATAGCCGCCCCGGTTCTCTACACCCAGGGTTTCGCACACGCTGATCTGCACGTGATCGACCTGGTTGTTGCGCCACACCGGCTCCAGTAGGGCGTTGGCAAAGCGCAGCGCCATCAGGTTTTGCACGGTTTCCTTGCCCAGGTAGTGGTCGATACGAAATACCTGGAATTCTTCGAACACCGCGCCAATCGCTTCGTTGATGGCGGTGGCCGACTCCAGCGAGTGGCCGATCGGCTTCTCCAGCACGATGCGTGCTTCGCCGTCGGCCAGGCCGGCGGTGTGCAGGTGGTTGGCAATGGGGACGAACAGCTTGGGTGCGGTGGCCAGGTAGAAGATGCGCGTGAGCCCGCCGGGTTCACCCAGGTAGCGCGCCAGGCGGCCGAAATCGGCGCTCTGTGACGCGTCCATGGGGAAGTAGTCGAGGCGTGCGGAAAAACGCTGCCACACTTCTTCGTCAAAGTCGGTACGGGCAACCTGTGCCCGGCAGTGGCGCTCGGCGAGCTTCAGGTAGTCATTGCGTGGCAGGTTGCGGCGGGCCAGTGCGATGACGCGTACTGCAGGGTTGAGGCGGGCCTCGCGGAACAGGTGGTAGAGCGCCGGAAGCAGTTTGTGCAGGGCCAGATCGCCGGTGCCGCCGAATACCAGAATGTCGCAAGGAATAGTCAAACCGCCACTCTCCACGTTCGTTTAACTGGGCGGGTTGGCGTCCATGTAGTATAACTACAAGAAAGCTACAACCCGGCCAGCCGATCATAACCGAGTCCAGCCCGTGAATCTGTTGCAACATATCGCCCAATCGCGCCACCTGCTGCGCAAATCGGAACTGAAAGTGGCCGACCACGTGCTGCTCGACCCGGCTGCCGTCATGCACAGCTCCATGGCCGACCTGGCGCACAGCGTAGGTATCAGCGAACCCACCATCGTGCGTTTCTGCAGGGCCATCGGTTGCACGGGCTTTCAGGACCTCAAGCTGAAGCTGGCGCAGAGCCTGGCCGCCGGGGCCAGCTTCGGCCAGTTCGCCATCCACGAAGACGACTCGGTCGCCGACTACAGCCTGAAAATCTTCGACACCACCCTGCACACCCTGATGGAGGTGCGCGAGCACCTCGACCCGCTGGCGCTGCAGCAGGCGGTGAGCGCCATGGCGCAGGCTCAGCGTGTGGAGTTCTACGGCTTTGGTGCCTCGGGAGCTGTAGCGGCAGATGCTCAGCACAAGTTCTTTCGCCTGCTGCTGAGCGCGGCGGCGTATTCCGACCCGCACATGCAGGCCATGTCGGCGGTGACCTTGAAGCCGGGCGATGTGGCCGTGTGTATCTCCCAGTCCGGCCGCTCCAAGGACCTGTTGATCACCGCCAACCTGGTACGCGAGAGCGGGGCCAACCTGATTACCCTGTGCCCCAGCCAGACACCGCTGGCCGAGTTGTCGACGGTCAACCTGGCGATCGACGTGCATGAAGACACCGAAATCTATACCCCGTTGACCTCGCGCATTGCCCACCTGGTGGTGATCGACGTACTGGCCATGGGTGTGGCCATGGCGCGTGGGCCGAGCCTGGTCAACCACCTGAAAAGCGTGAAACGCAGTTTGCGCAGCCTGCGTTTGTCGCCCAAGTCGATCAAGGCTACAGACGACTGAATTCAGTCTGTGCCGGCCCCTTCGCGGGCTTGCCCGGTCCCACAGGTACTGTGCAATTGGCACAATGCCTGTGGGAGCGGGCAAGCCCGCGAAGGGGCCGGCACCGGCAAAGCAGATTTCACTGTTTTGTCACCATTTCACCGCTAAACCGTAAACCTGCCAGGCCAGTCTGAAGCTCCCGCATCCTATCTGGGAGACAGGCAATGGCTCGTGACTTCGACGGTACGTATCAACCCAGCGCCAAGGCTCGCAAGCAGCAGGAAAAGGATCAGCGTCGCATGGAATACCGGCGGGCGATCGAGAGCTATTGCGACCAGCGTCAATTGCTCCGCGAGCTGGCGGACTACCCAGACCTGCAGGCGCTCACGGTGTGGCACGCGTCTGCGTCAGCCTCCCCGAAAAACGTTCAACAAGCCCGCTGATCAGCGCACGTTCGCCGCGGATGAACGCCAGAAACGCCAAGGCCACCGGCGACTGGCGCTTGGCCTTGGCCTGCACCACGCACCAGCTGCGGTACAGGGGCAGCTCTTCCACCGGCAGTTCGGTCAGCACGCCGGTGGCCAGTTCCAGGTTCACCGCGTGGCGGGTCAGCAACGCCACCCCGAGACCTGCGATCACGCATTCGCGTTGGGCATCGGCCGACGCCACTTCCAGGGTCTGGGTGAAATGCACACGCTTGTCCTTGAAGTACTCCTCGCACGCCTTGCGCGTCCCTGAGCCTTGCTCGCGGACCAGCAGGGTATGAGGTTCCAGATCCTGCAGGCGCAGCTGCTCCAGCTTGCACAGCGGATGCTGTGGCGGCGCCACGGCCACGATCGGGTTGTTGAGGAAAGGCAGAAACTCCAGGCCCATGTCCTGGGGCACCATGGACATGATGATCAGGTCATCGCGGTTGTCGGAAAGCCGCCGAATGGCCTGGGCACGGTTGACCACCGTCAAGGTCAGGTTGACCTCCGGGTGACGTTGCTTGAAGGCCGCGAACAAGTGCGGAACGAAGTACTTGGCACTCGACTCGACCGCCAGCTTCAACTGACCTTGCAATGAGCCCTGCATGTCCGACAGCTGCATATCCAGGCTCTCCAGCCGGCCGAAGATATCCCGGCTGGCACGCTGCAGGGCCTCGGCTGCTTCGGTCAGGTAGAGCTTCTTGCCAACGTACTCGAACAGTGGCTGGCCTATCAGCTCTTCGAGCTGCCGGATCTGTAGACTAACGGCGGGTTGTGTGAGCGCCATTTCTTCCGCAGCGCGGCTGTACGAACGCAAATCACACACTTCGTTGAAGATCTGCAATTGTCGTAAAGTCATACGCATCAAGGACTTACGCATAGTTGTCGGCTCATCGGCAATACCTTGTTACCCAACTATAAGCTTTTGCTAATACAGCCCCTAACAAATATTGATTTTTGTTTATCAACCTACAGCGCTAGGGTGAATACGCGACTGGCCAGCAACGTCTGGTCACGCGCCGACCGGTAGAACCGGCTCGACAGTTCCTACGGCTTTGGGAAGACTCCAGTGATAAAAAAAATCCTGATCGCCAACCGAGGTGAAATCGCAGTTCGGATCGTGCGTGCATGCGCCGAGATGGGCATTCGCTCGGTTGCGATCTATTCCGACGCCGACCGCCACGCCCTGCACGTCAAGCGTGCCGACGAGGCGCACAGCATTGGTGCCGAGCCGCTGGCCGGGTACCTGAACCCGCGCAAACTGGTGAACCTGGCGGTGGAAACCGGTTGCGATGCCCTGCACCCGGGCTATGGCTTCCTGTCGGAAAATGCCGAGCTGGCAGAAATTTGCGCCGAACGCGGGATCAAGTTCATTGGCCCGGCCGCCGACGTGATTCGCCGCATGGGCGACAAGACCGAAGCACGCCGTACCATGATCGCCGCCGGTGTGCCGGTGACCCCGGGCACCGAAGGTAACGTTGCCGATATCCACGAAGCCCTGAGCGAAGGTGACCGCATCGGTTACCCGGTCATGCTCAAGGCCACTTCGGGTGGCGGTGGCCGTGGTATCCGCCGTTGCAACAGCCGTGAAGAACTGGAGCAGAACTTCCCGCGGGTCATTTCCGAAGCAACCAAGGCATTTGGCTCGGCCGAAGTCTTCCTGGAAAAGTGCATCGTCAACCCCAAGCACATCGAGGCGCAGATTCTCGGTGACAGCTTCGGCAATGTGGTGCACCTGTTCGAGCGCGACTGCTCGATCCAGCGCCGCAACCAGAAGCTCATCGAAATCGCCCCAAGCCCACAGCTCACCCCTGAGCAGCGCGCCTATATTGGCGACCTGGCGGTGCGTGCAGCCAAGGCAGTGGACTACGAAAACGCCGGCACCGTGGAGTTCCTGCTCGCCGATGGCGAGGTGTACTTCATGGAAATGAACACCCGGGTGCAGGTGGAGCACACCATCACCGAGGAAATCACCGGCATCGACATCGTCCGTGAACAGATCCGTATTGCTTCAGGCTTGCCGTTGTCGGTGAAGCAGGAAGACATCCACCACCGCGGCTACGCGTTGCAGTTCCGTATCAACGCCGAAGACCCGAAAAACAACTTCCTGCCCAGCTTCGGCAAGATCACCCGGTACTACGCCCCTGGCGGCCCGGGCGTGCGCACCGACACGGCGATTTATACCGGCTACACCATTCCACCGTTCTACGACTCCATGTGCCTGAAACTGGTGGTCTGGGCGCTGACCTGGGAAGAAGCCATGGACCGCGGCCTGCGGGCCCTGGATGACATGCGTGTACAAGGGGTGAAGACCACCGCTGCGTACTACCAGGAAATTTTGCGTAACCCGGAATTCCGTAGCGGCCAGTTCAACACCAGCTTCGTCGAAAGCCACCCTGAACTGACCAACTACTCGATCAAGCGCAAACCCGAAGAGCTGGCCTTGGCCATCGCCGCTGCCATCGCCGCCCACGCAGGCCTATGAATGCAGCAGCAAGCTGTAAGCGGCAAGCTGCAAGTAGAAGCAGATCAGCTTTTTCTAGCAGCTTGTAGCTTCAAGCTTGCCGCTACGAGGAGATAACAATGTCCAAGAAAATTCACGTAACCGACACGATCCTGCGCGACGCCCACCAGTCCTTGCTGGCCACCCGCATGCGTACCGAAGACATGCTGCCGATCTGCGAAAAGCTCGACAAGGTCGGCTACTGGTCGCTGGAAGTGTGGGGCGGTGCCACCTTCGACGCCTGCGTGCGCTTCCTCAAGGAAGACCCGTGGGAGCGCCTGCGCAAGCTGCGCGCTGCGCTGCCCAACACCCGCCTGCAAATGCTCCTGCGCGGCCAGAACCTGCTGGGCTACCGCCACTACAGCGACGACGTGGTCAGGGCCTTCGTGGCCAAGGCGGCAGTCAACGGCATCGATGTATTCCGTATTTTCGACGCCATGAACGATGTGCGTAACCTGCGCGTGGCCATCGAAGCGGTCAAGGCCGCTGGCAAGCACGCCCAGGGCACCATTGCCTACACCGTCAGCCCGGTGCACACCATCGAAGCCTTCGTGAACCAGGCCAAGCAGATGGAGGCCATGGGTTGCGACTCGATCGCGATCAAGGACATGGCCGGCTTGCTGACGCCGTTCGCCACCGGTGAACTGGTCAAGGCCCTGAAGGCCGAGCAGTCGCTGCCGGTGTTCATCCACTCCCACGACACGGCTGGCCTGGCTGCCATGTGCCAGCTCAAGGCAGTGGAAAACGGCGCCGATCACATCGACACCGCCATTTCCAGCTTCGCCTGGGGCACCAGCCACCCAGGTACCGAATCGATGGTCGCTGCGCTCAAAGGCAGTGAGTTCGACACCGGCCTGGACTTGGAGCTGTTGCAGGAAATCGGCCTGTACTTCTACGCGGTGCGCAAGAAATACCACCAGTTCGAAAGCGAATTCACCGCGGTGGACACCCGCGTGCAGGTCAACCAGGTTCCCGGCGGGATGATTTCCAACCTGGCCAACCAGCTCAAGGAGCAGGGCGCCCTCAACCGCATGAACGAGGTGCTGGCCGAGATTCCGCGGGTCCGCGAAGACCTTGGTTTCCCGCCGCTGGTCACCCCGACCTCGCAGATTGTCGGTACCCAGGCGTTCTTCAACGTGCTGGCCGGCGAGCGTTACAAGACCATCACCAACGAGGTGAAGCTTTAC
Organism: Pseudomonas sp. TJI-51; assembly: GCF_000190455.2. Taxonomy (NCBI): domain Bacteria; kingdom Pseudomonadati; phylum Pseudomonadota; class Gammaproteobacteria; order Pseudomonadales; family Pseudomonadaceae; genus Pseudomonas; species Pseudomonas sp. TJI-51. The sequence continues at coordinate 52,958 of NZ_AEWE02000039.1, read as the reverse complement.
CTGCAGGGCGGCTACGGCAAGGCCCCGGGCGTAGTCAACGAGCAGTTGCGCCGCCAGGCCATCGGCAGCGAAGAGGTGATCGACGTGCGCCCGGCCGATCTGCTCAAGCCGGAGATGACCAAGCTGCGTGGCGATATCGGTGCCTTGGCCCGGTGCGAAGAAGACGTGCTGACCTTCGCCATGTTCCCGGATATCGGGCGTAAATTCCTCGAAGAGCGCGAAGCCGGCACCCTTACTCCGGAAGCGCTGCTGCCGATTCCGGAAGCCGGTGTGGCTGCCGCCCCAGGCGGTGAAGGCGTACCGACCGAATTCGTCATCGATGTGCACGGTGAAACATACCGCGTCGACATCACCGGTGTGGGTGTGAAGGCCGAAGGCAAACGCCACTTCTACCTGTCGATCGATGGCATGCCGGAAGAGGTGGTGTTCGAGCCGCTCAACGAGTTTGTCGGCGGCGGCAGCAGCAAGCGCAAGCAGGCCAGCGCCCCAGGCCACGTCAGCACCACCATGCCCGGCAACATCGTCGATGTGCTGGTCAAGGAAGGTGACATGGTCAAGGCAGGCCAGGCGGTGCTGATCACCGAAGCCATGAAGATGGAGACCGAAGTGCAGGCGGCCATCGCCGGCAAGGTCGTGGCCATCCACGTGGCCAAGGGCGATCGCGTTACACCGGGCGAGATCCTGATCGAAATCGAGGGCTGATACAGGCCCTCGTCTACAAGCGGTTTACCTCTGGGGAGCGGATGCTCCCCTTTTTTTGAGGTTGAATATGCATTTTAATGCAGGAATAGCGTGAATCTTGGTCCATATCTGCATTAAATTGCAGAATTCACACTGAAACATCAGGGAATCTGCACTATGATGCAGATTCATCGACCGAGTCGGTTGTCCGCATGCGGTAAATTGCAGGTGCACCATGTACAGACTCACGCTTCAACTCCATGATCAGGCGCAGTGGCATGATGCTGTTGCCATCGCCTTTGTCGAGCCTGAAAAGGGCCTCTCCAGCCCCTGCGAGTTCGGCTATACCTCCGAGTACGTCAAAACCCATCTGGAGGCATACGACAGCCTGTTCTGCCAGGCGGCAAGCGCGAGGCTGCCGGTGGATTTTGGTTCTCATCGTCTGCAGCATGCTCCCGCGTTCCTTTACGACATCGCGCCCGCCGGTGCCGCCAAGCGCTTCCTGCTCCGGCATATCGGCCGTGAGAAACCAGAAGGCATGGGGGATGACCTGTTTCTCCTGGGGCGGTCCACTCCGGCGCCAATCGGCAACCTGCGCATCAAGGAGTCGGCTGAGCTACTGGATTATGCCGACCCCATCGGGTTTGCCCGTCAGGATGTGATCACCCGCGATCAACGGTTTCTCGAATACGCCTATGAGCGAGGTGCGGCCATCGGTGGCGCGACAGGCGCCGGTGGGGAGGCGCCAAAGCTGTTGATGACCGAGGCAGAAAACGGCCTGTTGTATCCCGACGCGGTGCTGGCGGATGAACGTGCCCGGCGTCACTGGTTCATCAAGTTCGCCAGGAACCAGGCACTGGCTGATGATCAGCAGATACTGCGGGCCGAGTATCTCTACTACAAGGCGTTGCAGCAGCTTGGCATCGAAACGGTGGCCACTGAATACATGGCGCTGGAAGAAGGCTCCAAGCCCAGCCTGTGGCTGGAACGCTTCGACCGGCAGGTTTGCGCGCAGGGTGTGCAACGCTTTGCCGTGGAGTCGATGTACTCCCTGTGTGGCGTGACCGAGCCTGGCAGCCGAATGGGGCACCTGGAGGCGATTGAGGCGCTTGCCGTGGTGTGGAAACTGGCCGGGCAGGGTAGGCAGCTGCCTGACCTGGTTGCCGATTATCTGCGGCGCGACCTGATCAACAAGATCCTGGGTAATGCCGATAACCACGGGCGTAACACTGCGATCATCCGTACCCGTGACACCGTGCGCCTCGCACCGATCTACGACCTTGCACCGATGGTGATGGATCAGGAAGGGATAACGCGAACGACGAAGTGGCCAGCCTCGATAGAGCGGGCTGGCGATATCGACTGGCAGGCTGCCTGTGCTGCACTGGCCGAATTTGTCGACCCGGGCGAAGCTTTTGAGCGTCTGCGGCTGGATGCCCGGCACCTGTTGGCATTGCCGGATATCTTGTCCGCCCTGGGGCTGCCTGATGCGGTGATGAATCACCCGGCAATTGCGCTGGGCAGGCTTGAGCGCCGGATGGTTGAATGGGGGTTGGCATGACGGTTTCCATCGATGCCCGTGGGCTGCTGATCGACGGAGTACGCGAAGGTATCGCCAACGGCAGTCTTGAGCTGGGTGCTGCCGTGCGGCGGCTGCGTGTGGAGGTGGCGAAGATGCAGCAGACTCAGTTTGCACGCATGTGCAAGATTTCCGTGCGTACGCTGATCCAGATCGAGCAGGGCGGTGGTAACCCCACGCTGAACTCGTTGAACGCCGTGTTCAAGCCATTTGGCTTGCAGATGGGGGTTGTCAGGCGCGCGAGTCTGATCAGGTAAGCCACTGCACCGATCACAGGCCCGTGAGCCCGTGACCGGTTGTGCAGGTCAGCTCCTGCGGCAGGCCTCAAGTGTTCGTGCCTGCCCTTGCGGGCGCTGGTTCTCGGTACTCAACCACCGCTCGAAGCCAGCCGCCACCTGCGGCCACTCATCATCGGTAATCGAGTACCACGCCGTATCACGGTTGTGGTCCTTCACCACCAGGTGCTTGCGGAACACCCCTTCAAAGACGAACCCGAACCGCTGCGCTGCACGCTTGGAGCGGGCATTAGCGTTATTGCACTTCCATTCCAGGCGGCGGTTCCCGAGTGCGAAGCTCAGCTTGGCCAGCAGGTAGACGGCCTCGGTACTCCTGGGTGTGCGCTGCATGGGCGCGCCGAAGGCGATGTGGCCGATCTCGATGCGGCCATGATCAGGCACGATCGACATCAGGCTGAGGATGCCCTGAGCCTTGCCGCTGGCGCGGTCGATCACGGTGAAATACAGCGGGTCGTGGCCGGCGGCGTTACCTTGCAGCCAGCGGTCGAAGGCAGCGCGTTCGGTAAACGGGCCGTAGGGCAGGTAGTCCCACAGTACCGGGTCGGCGCCCGGGCCTTGCAGGGCAGCCCAAAGGTCGTCGCCGTGGCGCACCGGGTCGAGTTTTTCCAGGCGGATGAAGCGCCCGTCGATGGGCTCGGCCTTGGGGGATGCGGCGGGTTTCCAGTGCAGTGCGTCAGTCATGTGGCCTACAACCCTTTGCGGAATTGGATGAAGCCCGGGCGCTCGGCAACCTGCTCGTACAGGCTGATGGCGGTGGCGTTGGTTTCGTGGGTCAGCCAGTGCACCTTGTTGCAGTTGTCGGCCTTGGCTGCAGCATAGACATGTTCGATCAGCTGGCGACCGATGCCCAGGCCCCGCTGTGCGCTGTGCACGTAAAGGTCCTGCAGGTAGCAGGCATTTTCGATGCTCCAGTTGGAGCGGTGGTAGATGAAGTTGACCATGCCCACGGCCATGCCATCTACCCAGGCCAGGGCCGAATGGGTTGGCTCGTTGGGGTCGAGCAGGCGCTGCCAGGTACTGAGGCTGACGTCATCGGCCAGTTCGGTTTCGTAGAAGTGCAGGTAGGCCTGCCACAAGGCATGCCAGGCGGCGTGATCTTGAGCGGTGACAGGGCACAGGGTAACGCTGGGCATTGGGCTACTCCTTCACAGAAGGCGCATGTGCGCGGCAAGTTGGTTGTCCAGGTGATCGGGGCTGGCGCTCAGGCTTTCGCGCACGCCGGCAATGTCCTGCTCAGCGCGGTTCTGGCTCAGCTTGCGCGCGCCTTGCAACCGCTGGATCGGCAGGCGAATGCCAACAATGGCGCGGAGCATGCCGTCGATGTAGTCGGCGGGCGCATCGCTCACCTGCCACGGCTCACTGCGGCCGTGCTCATGGCGGTCGGTGAGCCGGCTGACAATTGCCAGCAATGGCTCGGCGTCGTGGATCACGTCGGCTACACCATAGGCGTGCACAGCCAGGTAATTCCAGGTTGGCACCACCCTGGGGTTATCGGCCTTGCTTGGGTAGTAACCGGGGCTGACATAGGCATCGGCCCCGGGAAACACCAGCAGCGCTTCGGCCCCCTGCGCCAAGTCCTGCCACTGGCGGTTGGCCCTGGCCAAGTGGGCGTACACGGTGCCGAACTCGCCTTCTGCGGGGTCGAGCAGCACCGGCAAGTGGGTGGCCAGCAGGCCCTGCTCGCCATGGCTGACCAGCACGGCCAGACGCGTGTCGAGCATGTGCCGCTGCAGCCGGGCGAGGTCGTGTTCCTGGTGAGGCTTACTGTTGTACATGGCCTGAGTCCTTGTCGAATGGTCCCATCCTAGGCAGGCTAATGGTTCTGGGTAAGAGCCATTACTGCCTGTTTTCATAGGTCCAATGCCATGCACGAAAAGCCCCTCATCCTGCCTTTCGACCCGGCCGGGATTTCGCTGGATCGCCGCCGCGGGTTGAGCCAGCAGCTTTACCAGGCGCTACGCGAGCGGGTGCTCGACGGGCGGCTGTGCAGCGGCACACGGCTGCCTGCCACCCGCGACCTGGCAGCCGTGCTGGGGCTGTCGCGCAACAGCGTGGTGCGCGCGTATGACCAGTTGTACGCGGAGGGCTATATCGAAAGCCGAGTCGGTGACGGCACCTACGTAACCCGGCTGCCGAAACTATCCACACAACTGTCCACAGGGTTATACCGGGGGTTATCAACAGGTTTATCCACATTTGGCCAGGAAAATACTGAGGATTTATCCAGCCAGCACAGCTGGAGCGAGCCTTTGCAGCGCCTGAAAAATCACCATCTGCCGCCCCCCAAACAGGGCGCGCCGCGGGCTTTTCGTTTGGGGATACCTGCCTTCGATCTGTTCCCCTTCGACGTTTGGGCCAAGCTGCAAGCGGGTTTCTGGCGTAACCCTGCGCCTGCACAGCTGGGTTATGGCGACCCGGCGGGTGAACCGGCACTGCGCGAGTTGATCGCTGCCTACTTGCGGCGCTCGCGGGGGTTGACCTGTACCGCTGAGCAAATAGTGATCACCAGTGGCGCGCAGCAGGCCATAAGCCTTTGTGCACAGTTGCTGTTGCAGCCCGGCGACCGGGTGGCTGTGGAAAACCCGGGCTACCGGGCGGCGGCGCACGCCTTTTCAATGGCGGGTGCTGAGGTCGCCGGCGTGCCGGTGGATGAAGAGGGTATGGAGTGCGCACGGTTGGGCCGGTTGCCGGATTGCCGGTTGGCCTATGTCACGCCCGCCCATCAGTACCCGACCGGGGTAACCATGAGCCTGCCCCGGCGCCTGGCGTTGCTGGGCTGGGCAGAACGCAACGATGGCTGGATCATCGAGGACGACTACGATGGCGAGTACCGTTACAGTGGCGCGCCCCTGGCCCCGCTGGCTGCACTCGACCGGGCCGGCCGTGTGTTGTACGTGGGCACCTTCGGCAAGATCGCCTTCCCGGCGCTGCGCTTGGGTTACCTGGTATTGCCGGCGCAGTTGGCACAGGCCTTCAGCCAGGGTAAGGCGTTGGCAGTACGGCATTCGGAGGTCAGCAGCCAGTGTGTGATGGCCGAGTTCATGGCCCGTGGGCATTTCCAGCGGCATATTCGCCGCATGCGCAAAGCGGCGTTGAGCCGGCGCAATGTGCTCAAGGCCGGCTGGCCTGTGGATATTGCCGGGCTGGGCAGCATGCCCGAAGTGGCTGCTGGGCTGCACGTAAAGGTGTCTGTGGATAACTTTGCGCGTGAACAGGCGCTGGTGGCCAAGGCAGAGGCGGTCGGCGTTGAAGTGGCAGCATTGAGCAATTTCTGGCTGGCCGACAGCGAAGTGCCTGTGGATAAGCGTGCAGGTCTGGTGCTGGGGTTTGCCGCAGTCCCGGAGGGTGAGATTGCCGCGGCATTGATGAAATTGCGCAAGGCGTGGCGCAAGGGTTGAGGCTGCCTGCCTCTTCGCGGGTAAACCCGCCCCCACAGGTATGGCCGGGTGGTCTCAGGTGCGGCGCATATCCTGTAGGAGCGGGTTCACCCGCGAAGGGCTGCAAGGCAGCCCCAACTGCGTCAGGTCCCCGACTTGATCCGCGTCCAGGCCCGGGTTCGCGCCCGCTCCGCATCGCGCTGCAACGGCTTGAGCGTGTAAAGCTTGGCCATCGCCTCCGCCGTCGGGTACAGGTTGGGGTTGTTGCGAATCGCAGGGCTCACCTTGTCGGTGGCATCCTTGTTGGGGTTCGGGTAGCCGACAAAATCGCTGATCGGCGCAATCACCTCGGGCCGCAGCAGGTAGTTGATGAATGCATGGGCGTCTGCCGGGTTGGCGGCATTCTTCGGAATCGCCAGCATGTCGAACCAGATCGGCGCGCCTTCCTTCGGCAGGCGCATGTCGACCGTCACACCATTTTTCGCTTCGCGGGCGCGGTTGGCAGCCTGCGAGAAGCTGCCGCTGTAACCCACCGCCACGCAGATATCCCCATTGGCCATGTCAGCCATGTACTTCGAGGAGTGGAAGTAGGTGATGTACGGGCGAATCTTCAGCATCAGCGCTTCGGCCTTCTTGTAGTCGGCCGGATTATCGCTGTTCGGTGGCAGGCCGAGGTACTGCAGGGCCAGCGGCAGGATCTCCGACGGCGAGTCGAGCAGCGCTACCCCGCACTGCTTGAGCTTGGCGATGTTCTCTTCCTTGAAGATCAGGTCCCAGCTGTCCACCGGCGCGTTATCGCCGAGCGCGGCCTTGACCTTGGCCGGGTTGAAGCCGATCAGCACGGTGCCATACATATAGGGCACGGCAAACTTGTTGCCTGGGTCGTTGGCCTCGATCAGCTTCATCAGCGCAGGGTCCAGGTGTTGCCAGTTCGGCAGCTTGCTGCGATCCAGCGGCTGGAACACCCCGGCCTCGATCTGCTTGGCGAGGAATACGTTGGACGGCACCACCACGTCATAGCCGGAGTTGCCGGTGAGCAATTTGGCCTCCAGCGCTTCGTTGGTGTCGAAGATGTCGTAGATCAGCTTGACGCCGCTGTCCTTCTGGAAATCGGTCAAGGTCTGCGGGGTGATGTAGTCGAACCAGTTATACACACGCAGGGTGCGCTGCTCGGCGTGCGCCTGCAGGGCACCGGTGAACAGGGTGGCAGCGATGAACGGGGCGAGCAGACGCTTGAGTCGGGCCATTACCGGGCTCCTGGCTGGGCGCGCTGGAAACCTTCCAGCACATTGACTGCGTTGATACCAATTTCTTCCACAGCGTAGCCGCCTTCCATCACGAACAGGGTCGGCTTGCCAAGCTGGCCGATACGCTTGCCCATTTCCAGGTAGTCGGGGCTGTCCAGCTTGAATTGCGAGATCGGGTCATCCTTGAAGGTGTCCACACCCAGGGAGACCACCAGTACGTCGGCATCATAGCTGGCGATGCGCTGGCAAGCCTCTTCCAGGGCAGCGCTCCAGGCAGACCAGTCGCTGCCGGCGGGCAGCGGATAGTTGATGTTGCAGCCCTCGCCGACGCCTTCGCCGGTTTCGTCGGCATAGCCGAGAAAGAACGGGAATTCGTCTTGCGGGTCGCCGTGGATCGAAGCGAAGAACACATCGTTGCGGCGGTAGAAGATGTCCTGGGTGCCATTGCCGTGGTGGTAGTCGACATCGAGGATGGCAACCTTGCGCCGACCCTGGTCGAGGAATGCCTGGGCGGCGATGGCGGCGTTATTCAGGTAGCAGTAGCCACCCATCACTTCGCCGGCGGCGTGGTGCCCTGGTGGGCGGCACAGGGCAAAGGCGCTATGCGCGCCTTGCTGGATCGCTGCCTGGGCGGTGAGGGCGACCTGGGCGGCACTGTAGGCCGCCTGCCAGGTGCCGGCGGTGATCGGCGCACCGGCATCGAAGCTGTAATAGCCCAACTCGCCGTGCAGGCCGGTAGGTTTTACCTGGCGCAAGGTGCGTGCAGGCCAGGTGAACGGCAGCAGGTCGCCTTCCTGGCCCAGCGCCGCCCAGCGCGCCCAGGCGCCTTCGAAAAAGTCCAGGTAGTCGGCGCTGTGGATGCGCAGCAAGGGCGCGCGGCCGAAGTCGGTAGGGCCCTGGACGTCACCGAGGTTGCGTTTTTTGACCTGGTCGAGCACATGGTCAGCGCGCGAGGGCATTTCGAAACACGGCATCAGCTTGCCGTCGATCAGCTCGCAGCGGCCATGGTGCAGGCGGTGATCATCGGAATAGATCGTCAGCATTGTTGTTCTCCGGTAGGGACTGGCGTGGGGCCATTTTCAGCGGTGGGCCAGTGGCGGAGAACGACGCAACTGGCCAAAAGGGGATCGATGTGGCCAAGCTCTATGGCCGGGTTTTCCTGTGCTGGCTGCTTCGCGGGCGAGCCCGCGAAGCAGCCAGCACAGGTCAGCCGCGGAAATGGCTGGGCGCTACACCACTCCAACGCTGAAAGGCATGCCGGAAACTGGCCGTTTCGCTGAACCCCAGGGTTTCGGCAATGCGGTAGATTGGCATCTGCTCATCGGCCAGCAACTGCTTGGCCCGCTCGAACCGCAGTTCGTCCAGCAACTGCTGGTAACTGCTACCCAGCGCCTGCAAATGCCGGCGCAACGTGCGCGACGAGCAGTTCATCTGCCGTGCCAGCCCGTCCAGCCCTGGCGCGGCGTCCAGTTGTTGCGTAAGCAACTGGCGAATCCGCCCCAGCCAGGCCTGGCGACCCGTGAATTCCAGGTTCAGGCGCCGGCAGCGTTCGCTCATGGCTTTGTGGGTGATCGGGTCAGCCAACGGCAGCGGCGTATCCAGCCAGCGCCGCTCGAAGGCAAAGGCATTGTCTTGCGCCGCAAACACCACTGGGCACTGGAACGCACCGGCATAGCGTGCATGGTAGTCAGGCCGAGGGTGCTCGAAGCGTGCCTCCAGCAGCGGCAATGGGCGGCCAAGCAGGTCGTCACAGATGACTTTCAGCGAAACCAGGCAGAACTCGGCATTGAAAGCGCTCAATGCCGGGTTGTCGTGGTACTCGCTGGCGCTGAACCAGACGCGTTGGCCATCGTCGCGCAAGCGCAGCGAGAAGACTGTTCCCAGCAGTGCCGGATACTGAAGCGCCAGGCGCAGGGCGTCACCCAAAGTGGCACTGGAGAGCAGGGCGTAACCGAGCATGCCATAGCACGACACATGCATGCGCTGGCCCAGCTCCAGGCCGATGTCTTCGCGCCGGGCCACGGCGTTGGCACACACTTGCAGTTCCTGCTGTGTGGTGATGCGCGCGTCGGCGTGCCCCAGGTCTGCCGGGCCAATGCCGCTACCGGCGAGCAGCGCCGAAGCCTCAGCACCGTCTGCCTGGAAGACGTTGAGTATCAGCGAAACCGCGTTGAGGGTGGTCAGGTGGCTGTGCAGCATGCTGGGTAATCCCGTGGGCCTGGAACACATTATGGAGCAAGTTGTGTGCCGATATTCAAAGGCCGCAGTGCAGCCCCTTTGCGGCGCCAGGCCGCTCCCACGTCTACCGGTGTAGGCAGGGCACGCGCCTGCGCAAGCCAGCAGGCAAAAAAAAGCCCGGTGCATAAGCCCGGGCTTGGAAAGGTTGAGAGGTGTCTAGTCCCTTAACCTGGTGAGACAGTGTGCAGCAGCCGGTTACGCCTTCAGCGGAACCAGGCGTGGCGCGATCATGTTTTCCGGACGCAGGATGTCGTTGAGCATCGCTTCGTCCAGCAGCTTCTCTTCACGCACCAGTTCCAGCACGCCGCGGCCGGTTTCCAGGGCAACGCGGGCGATACGGGTGGCGTTTTCGTAGCCGATGTATGGGTTCAGGGCGGTGACCAGGCCGATCGAGTGTTCGACCAGCTCACGGCAGCGCTGCTCGTTGGCGGTGATGCCGACGATGCAGTGCTCGCGCAGCATGTCCATGGCGCGTTGCAGCAGGCGGATCGAGTCGAAGATCTTGTAGGCGATCAGCGGCTCCATGACGTTCAGCTGCAGCTGGCCACCTTCGGCAGCAACGGTCAGGGCCAGGTCGTTGCCCATGATGGCGAAGGCGACTTGGTTGACGGCTTCCGGGATCACCGGGTTGACCTTGCCTGGCATGATCGAACTGCCTGGCTGACGCGCTGGCAGGTTGATTTCGTTGATGCCGGTGCGTGGGCCGCTGGACAGCAGGCGCAGGTCGTTGCAGATTTTCGACAGCTTGACCGCGGTGCGCTTGAGCATGCCGGAGAACAGCACGAAGGCACCCATGTCGGAGGTGGCTTCGATCAGGTCGGCAGCCGGTACCAGCGGCTGGCCGCTGATGATTGCCAGGCGTTGTACGGCCAGGGCCTGGTAGCCAGGGTCGGCGTTGATGCCGGTGCCGATGGCGGTACCGCCCAAGTTGATTTCGGTCAGCAGCTCCGGCGCCAGCGAGCGCAGGCGCTGCAGGTCTTCGGTCATGGTGGTGGCGAAGGCACGGAATTCCTGGCCCAGGGTCATCGGCACGGCGTCCTGCAGCTGGGTGCGGCCCATCTTCAGTACGTGGTCGAATTCCTTGCCTTTGGCGGCGAATGCCTGGATCAGGCTTTCGAGGCTGGCCAGCAGGGCGTCGTGACCCAGCAGCAGGCCCAGGCGAATGGCCGTCGGGTAGGCGTCGTTGGTCGACTGCGCCATGTTCACATCGTTGTTCGGGTGCAGGTACTGGTACTCACCCTTCTGGTGGCCCATGGCCTCCAGCGCGATGTTGGCGATGACTTCGTTCGCGTTCATGTTGGTGGACGTACCGGCGCCACCCTGGATCATGTCGACCACGAACTGCTCGTGGTAGTCGCCCTTGATCAGGCGGCCGCAGGCGGCGCTGATGGCAGCATGCTTGGCATCGCTCAGGTGCCCCAGCTCACGGTTGGCGTCGGCAGCAGCCTGCTTGACCATCGCCAGGCCCACTACCAGTTTCGGGTAGTGCGACAGCGGAACACCGGAGAGGTGGAAGTTGTTGGCAGCGCGCAGGGTCTGGATGCCGTAGTAAGCATCGGCAGGTACTTCCAGGGTGCCCAACAGATCTTTTTCGACGCGGAACGATGCAGCAGCGGACATGATGTATATCATCTCGATGTTGACCCGGCACATGCCGGAATGGCGCCAATCCTAGGCCTTAAGGGGATTTTGCGGCCAATGCTGTTGCACGCTAACCTATGCACAAACGGCATAGTGATTCATGTGACGCCAATCGAAATTCGAGCGTGTTCCATTTTGGTGCACGACGGGAGATGTGCTTCGTGAACCTTGAAAGCAAATGGCTGGAAGATTTCAGTGCGCTGGCCGCCACCCGCAGTTTTTCCCAGGCGGCAGAGCGGCGCTTCGTCACCCAACCGGCCTTCAGCCGGCGTATCCGCAGCCTTGAGGCAGCGTTGGGCCTGCAACTGGTCAACCGTTCCCGCACGCCGATAGAGCTGACCGAGGCCGGGCAGCTGTTTCTGGTTACGGCGCGCACGGTTGTCGACCAGTTGGGCGAAATTCTCCGCCATTTGCATCACCTTGAGGGTGGCCAGGGGGAGGTCATTCAGGTGGCTGCAGCGCACTCGTTGGCGTCGGGCTTTTTCCCGCGTTGGGTGGCACAGCTGCGTAATGACGGCCTGAATATCGCCACCCGCCTAGTTGCGACTAACGTAGGGGATGCCGTGCATGCACTGCGCGAGGGCGGCTGCGACCTGATGCTGGCGTTCTACGACCCAGACGCCGCCTTGCAGATGGATGCCGAGATTTTCCCGTCGCTGCACATGGGCAATACCGAAATGGTGCCGGTATGCGCGGTGGGCGCCGACGGCAGGCCCATGTTCGACCTGGAAGGTGAAAGTAGCGTGCCACTGCTGGCTTATACCGCCGGGGCCTTCCTCGGGCGGTCGGTCAACCTGCTGCTGCGCCAGCGCAATGTGCGGTATACCACCGTCTACGAAACCGCCATGGCAGACAGCCTGAAGAGCATGGCGCTGGAAGGCATGGGCATTGCCTGGGTGCCCCGGCTTTCGATGCGGGGCGAGCTGGAACGCGGTGAGTTGGCGATCTGCGGAGGCAGCCAGTGGCACGTACCACTGGAAATCCGCCTGTACCGCTGCGCGTTGGTGCGCAAGGCCAATGTGCGGCTACTTTGGCGCAAGCTGGAAAATACGCCTGCGCCGGAGTGAGCCTCTTCAGTTACGAAGCGCGTGATCAAGGTGATTGGCGATGGCCGCTCTGTTCTGGTCGCTGTAGCGGTAGCAATTGGCTCGAAGCGAGAAGCGGGCCGGATAGACAAAGGTCTCGCATGGCCATGGGTTGTAGCGTAACTCTGCTGCCTCGTGAGTGGCGTTCATCAAGTGACCCAGTTCATGCCCCAGGGTGCCATAGCTGGTCATTGAGGCGATCGCGTGGGCATAGCCCAATTTGGCCAGGCCAAGGTGTTCTGCGCCTTCGCTGTTGAGGCCGAAACTATCGCGCGTCAGCAAAATCGATTTCTGCCACCTGAACTGTGGATGCGCTGCAGCGCTGAAGACCCTGTGGGTATCTTCTGGAGGCATCTGGCGATAAGGAATATCGGTAATGCCTGCAACATCACGCTTGAAGATGACCTCAATTGAGTGATTGCTGATTCTGCGCATTTCTTCCAGCCACGGCTGCACGTAGTCTTTATCGATCTGTTTGTCGCTCACATCGGCTAGTTCATCGTGCGGATAGATAGTAACCACCAAGGTTCTCGCAGCCCATGTGGGGGAGGCCTGAAGGGCCATCGTCATGCAAAACAGCAGTGAGGTGAAAAATGGTCTGGCCATCTTTTTCTCCAAGAAGTTTGAACAGGGGTGTTCAATCCTCTTGCAACTGCCGTTACGCATCGCAGCCGGAAAAAGTTGTCCCGCGAGACAGCTTGCCCTTTTATCTGTCATGTGCTTGCAGGGGTGGGCGGCCCGCCTGCAAGTACGCTACAATCCCGCGCCTTCGGCCACCGGGCCGATTAGAATCCGTATGACAAGCCACGCCGGCCTACCCGCGTGGCTTGTTGCTTTATAGCGCGCCAGAAGGCGCTTGCAGGAGAGGCTCGACGATGAGTGCACTGGTTGGCGTGATCATGGGCTCCAAGTCCGATTGGTCCACCCTTAGCCACACCGCCGATATGCTGGAAAAACTCGGCATTCCCTACGAAGTGAAGGTGGTGTCCGCCCACCGCACCCCGGATCTGCTGTTCCAGTACGCCGAAGAGGCCGAGGGCCGGGGCATCGAGGTGATCATCGCGGGTGCTGGTGGCGCTGCCCACCTGCCGGGCATGTGCGCCGCCAAGACCCACCTGCCGGTGCTGGGCGTGCCGGTGCAGTCGTCGATGCTCTCGGGCGTCGACTCGCTGCTGTCGATCGTGCAGATGCCAGCCGGCGTACCGGTTGCCACCCTGGCCATCGGCCGTGCCGGTGCAGTGAATGCGGCGCTGTTGTCGGCCAGCATCCTGGGTGCCAAATACCCGCAATTCCACGCTGCGCTGAAGCAATTCCGCACGGAACAGACCGACACCGTGCTGGACAACCCAGACCCGCGCCAGGCTTGAGGCTCAACCCATGAAGATCGGTGTAATCGGTGGCGGCCAGCTGGGCCGCATGCTGGCCTTGGCGGGTACCCCGCTGGGCATGAATTTCGCTTTCCTCGACCCGGCGCCGGATGCTTGCGCTGCGCCTCTGGGCGAGCACCTGCGGGCCGATTACGGCGATCAGGAGCACCTGCGCCAGTTGGCTGACGAAGTTGACCTGGTGACCTTCGAGTTCGAGAGCGTCCCGGCCGAAACCGTGGCTTTCCTCTCGCAGTTCGTACCGGTCTACCCCAGTGCCGAAGCGCTGCGCATCGCCCGGGACCGCTTGTTCGAGAAAAGCATGTTCCGCGACCTGGGTATTCCTACCCCGGCTTTCGCCGACATCCTCTCGCAAGCCGACCTGGATGCCGCAGTCGCCAGCATCGGCCTGCCGGCCGTGTTGAAAACCCGTACCTTGGGTTACGACGGCAAGGGCCAGAAGGTGCTGCGCACGCCTGAAGACGTGGTTGATACCTTCGCCGAACTGGGCAGCGTGCCCTGCCTGCTGGAAGGCTTTGTACCCTTTACCGGCGAAGTCTCGCTGGTGGCCGTACGGGCCCGTGATGGCGAAACCCGTTTCTACCCGCTGGTGCACAACACCCACGAGAGCGGCATCCTGCGCCTGTCGGTGGCCAGCCAGGCACACCCGCTGCAGGCTTTGGCTGAAGACTATGTAGGCCGTGTACTGCAAAAGCTGGAGTACGTGGGCGTGATGGCGTTCGAGTTCTTCGAAGTCGACGGTGGCCTGAAGGCCAACGAAATCGCCCCGCGCGTGCACAACTCCGGGCACTGGACCATCGAAGGCGCCGAATGCAGCCAGTTCGAGAACCACCTGCGCGCGGTGGCCGGCCTGCCGCTGGGCTCCACCGCCAAGGTGGGCGAGAGTGCGATGCTCAACTTCATCGGTGAAGTGCCTGCCGTGGACAAGGTGATCGCCATCGATGGCTGCCACCTGCACCACTACGGCAAGGCTTTCAAGGCCGGCCGCAAGGTTGGCCACGCCACCCTGCGCTGCCACGACATGGATACCCTCGAGCGCAAAATTGCCGAGGTAGAGGCCCTGATCAGCAACTGATCGAACTTCTACCAGCGGCTTGCCCTCTGAAATGGCAACAAGTCGAAGCGCTGTCTAGGCTTTGGCTTGTTCCATTTTCACTGCAGAGGGATTGCCATGGGCATCATCGGAACCATCTTCATCGGCCTCATCGTCGGCCTACTGGCCCGCTTCATCAAACCAGGCGACGACAGCATGGGCTGGATCATGACCATCCTGCTGGGTATTGCCGGTTCGCTGTTGGCCACCTATGGCGGCCAGGCGCTGGGCATTTACCAGGCTGGGCAGGCGGCGGGCTTCTTCGGCGCGCTGGTCGGTGCCATTGTCCTTCTGGTGATCTACGGGTTCATCAAGAAACGCTGAATACCGGTTAGAATGCTCGGCAATTCCATCGAGTTGCCGAGCATTGTCATGCGTGCCTTTTTTCTCCTGCCCCTGCTGTTGGCCAGCACCCTGGCCCATGCCGAACTGCCTGAAACCGACTGGCTTGAACTGATGCCCAAGTCGGACCAGAAGGCGCTCGAGCAGATGCCCGAAATCGACCATAACTCGCCGGAAGCCATGGGTACCTTCACCGACAAGGGCGGCCTCAAGCAGAGCAAGGGTCTGCCGGCGGTGATGTATTCCACCAAGACCGTGCCAGCCATGAATGGCAAGGACATCCGCCTGGGCGGTTATCCGGTACCGCTGGAAAGCGATGCCAAGGGTAACAGCACGTTGTTCTTCCTGGTGCCGTACCCGGGCGCGTGCATCCACGTACCGCCTCCGCCGCCCAATCAGCTGGTGCTGGTGCGCTACCCGAAAGGCCTGAAGATCGATGACATCTACACCCCGCTGTGGGTCACCGGCAAATTGAAGGTGGAGAAGGTCAGCAATGATCTGGCCGATGCCGCCTATGCGCTGGATGCCGCAAAGGTGAGGGTGGTGGAAGACGCCGACCTCTGAGCCCTCGCCACACAAGGCCGCACCTGCAACGGCACGCGATCGCCAGTAGGAGCAACTGTCTTTCCCAAAATTTGAAAAGCCTGCGCGATTCATTGTGGGAGCGGTGAATGACAGCTTCTGCTCCTGCTCGTGCTCTAGGCACCTGCGGCATTCAGCTTGTCATTCACCGCTCTCACTGCAGATTCTAATCCCTTCTCAAGACACAAGCGGCCTTGTGTCGCGAAAGGACCGCGCAGCGGTCCCGGGTACTCAAAGCGCTTCGCTAGCCAGCACCACGCCCAGCGAATGACTGGCCCCAGGCTTCAACTCCACCAGGTCATCCCACACATTCGCCGTCTCGATGCACAGCATCCGTTGCCAACCCTCATCGGCCATGTCCGGCAGCTCCCTGGCCCGTTCGGTCCAGGGGTTCCAGATAACCGCCGAACGCGAGCCACTGCTGGTCAGGGTTATCCGCCGGTTCCAGTGCGGGTCGACAATGCTCAGCGTTTGCGGGGCGCCGAGGTAGATCCGGTCAGTCTCCCCGGTGAACGTGAGCGGCCCCTGCTGCTGGCGCTGTTGCCAGTCAGCCAAGGTTTCGATGTAACTCAGCCCATCCACCCCTTCGACCTGGGCCTGGCGCACGTCACTGACCGCAAAGTAGCTGTGCAGGGCTTGGCTGATGGTGACGGGTGCAGTGCCCACGTTGCGACTGGTGAGGTTCAGTTTCAGGTCCGCGCCAAGCGCTACCATCAGTTTCAGTTCGACTGAATGCGGCCAGTCGGGCAGTTGACCCTGCGCTTCTGGCAGCGCGAATTCGATCTGCAGTTGCTGGCCGACTTCCTCGATACCCAGCAATTGCCAGTCTCGGGCGCGCGCAAGGCCGTGGGCAGGCGCCTGCGCTCCGTTGTACATGGCCTGCACAGCCTGGGGGTTACGCTGCAGGTTGCCGAACCACGGCCAGCACACGGGTACCCCGGCGCGCACCGACTTGCCCTTGCCGAAGATGGCCTGGTCGCTCAGCCACAGCAGTGGCGGCTCGCCCACCCGCTGGTAGCTGAGGATCTGTGCGCCCTGTTGGGCGATCAGGAGTTCGGCGCGGTCGCTGCTGATACGCCAGCAGTTCAGTTCGCCATGTTGCTCGGTTACGACCTGGAAGGTTGCCATTGCACTTGTCTCATTGATTGCCAGTGGGCCTTGGACCCGGGCACCTGCAATGAGTTTACCGCCGGCAAGGCTCAGCGACGAGGGACCGAGCGCGTGCGGCCGCTGCCGTCGATGGCGACGAAGACGAATACCGCCTCGGTGACCTTGCGCCATTCGCTGGACAGCGGGTCGTCGCTCCACACTTCGACCATCATCTGGATCGAGCTACGGCCGATTTCCAGGGTCTGGGTATAGAACGACAGCTGCGCGCCCACGGCGACCGGCACGAGGAACGCCATGCGGTCGATGGCCACGGTGGCTACCCGGCCACCGGCGACACGGCTGGCCATGGCAGTGCCGGCCAGGTCCATCTGGGCGACCAGCCAGCCGCCGAAGATGTCGCCAAACCCATTGGTCTCGCGCGGGAGTGCAGTGATCTGCAAGGCCAGGTCGCCCTGCGGGATAGGATCTTCTTGTTCGAGCTCAATCATGCGATGGGGCCTCTGACCCGTGACGCTTTCGTTGGTGTGGCGCAAGGGCCGGGTAAACGATTCAGCTTGAAACATACTACGCCGATTTCGTTTCACTGGGCGGCCGTAGGGAAACTCTGCGAAACCGCCTGACAATAAAGACCGGCGTTTTCGCACAACATCCCACGTTAGGCGCAACCTTTTCCTACGAGTTGCCAGTATATAGAGCATAACGGCCAGCGACGACCGCACATTCGTGAATATCTGTAGGGTTTTTGTAGCGCTATCAGCACGCCTCGGCAATTTGCTATCTTCGCTGGTCTCCCAATCCAGAAGCCGCGCGCCCAGCGGCCTGCATGCCCTATAAAGAGAACAACCAGCGATGACTTCCGTGCCGAGCAGTATCGAGCAGCCCTCGCGGCCGCTGACCCGCAGTGACTACAAGACCCTCTCACTGTCCGCACTAGGCGGGGCGCTGGAGTTCTACGACTTCATCATCTTCGTGTTCTTCGCCACGGTGGTCGGCAAGCTGTTCTTCCCGGCCGACATGCCCGAGTGGCTGCGCCTGATGCAAACCTTTGGCATCTTCGCGGCCGGTTACCTGGCGCGGCCGCTGGGCGGCATCATCATGGCCCACTTTGGCGACCTGCTCGGGCGCAAGAAGATGTTCACCCTGAGCATTTTCATGATGGCCCTGCCGACGCTGATCATGGGTCTGCTGCCAACGTATGCCCAGATCGGCATGTGGGCACCGATCCTGCTGCTGCTGATGCGGGTTATCCAGGGCGCTGCGATCGGAGGGGAAGTGCCGGGCGCCTGGGTGTTCGTTTCCGAGCACGTACCGGCGCGTAACACCGGTTACGCCTGCGGCACCCTCACGGCCGGCCTGACTTCGGGCATTCTGCTGGGGTCGCTGGTCGCCACGCTGATCAACACGGTCTACAGCCCTGCAGAAGTCGCGGATTACGCCTGGCGCATCCCCTTCCTGCTGGGTGGTGTGTTCGGCCTGTTCTCGGTCTACCTGCGCCGCTGGCTGCACGAAACGCCGGTATTCGCCGAGATGCAGCAGCGCAAGGCCCTGGCAGAAGAGCTCCCGCTGCGTGCAGTGCTGCGCGACCATCGTGGCGCGATCATCTTGTCGATGCTGCTGACCTGGATGCTGTCGGCGGCCATCGTCGTGCTCATCCTGATGACCCCGGCGCTGTTGCAGAGCATCTACCACATCAGCCCCACCGACTCGCTCAAGGCCAACAGCCTGGCCATCGTGCTGCTCAGCTTCGGCTGCATCAGCGCTGGCAGCCTGGCGGACCGATTTGGCGCGGGCCGAGTGTTCGTGATTGGTAGCCTGTTGCTGCTGATAACCTCCTGGAGCTTCTACCATAGCTTGCCAACCCGGCCCGAGTTGCTGTTCCCGCTGTACGCGGTAACCGGCCTGTGCGTGGGGGTGATCGGCGCGGTGCCTTATGTGATGGTCAAGGCGTTCCCGGCGGTGGTGCGCTTCAGTGGGTTGTCGTTCTCGTACAACGTGGCCTACGCGATCTTTGGCGGGCTGACGCCGATGGTGGTAACGGCGCTGCTCAAGATCAGCCCCATGGCGCCGGCCTACTATGTGGCGGGGT
Source organism: Pseudomonas sp. TJI-51 (assembly GCF_000190455.2). Classification (NCBI taxonomy): domain Bacteria; kingdom Pseudomonadati; phylum Pseudomonadota; class Gammaproteobacteria; order Pseudomonadales; family Pseudomonadaceae; genus Pseudomonas; species Pseudomonas sp. TJI-51. The sequence goes on along the minus strand of NZ_AEWE02000039.1, from coordinate 34,216 downwards.
TGTGTGCCGTCGGGCTGGGCGTAGGGGTTTATCTGCTCGCCAACAAACGCTGAGCTGCGCTGGCGGTTGGCGCGGCCCTACAAATGATGGCCTTTAATCCATTTGTCACAATTAGGTCATATCGTGTTCATGCGGCCTGCCGATACTGGGGCCCGTTCCATCCAGCACCCCAATATTCCTGCTAGGAGCAAGGCATGAAACTGAAGCGTTTGATGGCGGCCCTCACGTTCGCCGCCGCTGGCGTTGCAACCGCCAACGCGGTGGCCGCTGTCGATCCTGCGATCCCGACGTACACCAAGACCACCGGTGTTTCGGGCAACCTCTCCAGCGTTGGTTCCGACACCCTGGCCAACCTGATGACGCTGTGGGCCGAGGCCTACAAGAAGGAATATCCGAACGTAAACATCCAGATCCAGGCGGCGGGTTCCTCCACTGCGCCACCTGCGCTGACCGAAGGCACTGCCAACCTCGGCCCGATGAGCCGCAAGATGAAGGACGTCGAGCTGCAAGCCTTCGAGCAGAAGTACGGCTACAAACCGACCGCCATCCCGGTTGCCGTCGACGCCCTGGCCGTGTTCGTGCACAAGGACAACCCGATCAAGGGCCTGACCATGGCGCAGGTCGATGCCATCTTCTCCTCGACCCGCTTGTGTGGGGGCAAGGCCGAGGTCAAGACCTGGGGTGATGTAGGTGTGACCGGCGACCTGGCCAACAAGCCGATCCAGCTGTTCGGCCGCAACTCGGTTTCCGGCACCTATGGCTACTTCAAAGAAGAGGCCCTGTGCAAAGGCGACTTCAAGCCTAATGTCAACGAACAACCCGGTTCGGCTTCGGTCGTGCAGTCGATCAGCTCTTCGCTCAACGGCATCGGTTACTCGGGCATCGGCTACAAGACAGCCAGCGTCAAGACCGTAGCCCTGGCCAAGAAAGAAGGCAGCGCGTTCGTTGAAGACAACGAAGCCAACGCCCTGAACGGCACCTACCCACTGTCGCGCTTCCTGTACGTGTACGTGAACAAGGCGCCGAACAAGCCACTGGCGCCGCTGGAAGCCGAGTTCGTCAAGCTGGTGCTGTCGCAGGCTGGGCAGCAGGTGGTGGTCAAGGACGGCTACATCCCGCTGCCGGCCAAGGTCGTCGACAAGACCCTGGCAGATTTGGGCCTGTCGCATGCCGGTAGCGTTGCCAAGCAGTAAGTAATTGCAGGGGAGGCCGGTACCACTGCCCGGCCTCTTCCACGAATTCCCGGCCCGAAGCCAGGTAACCTGTGCGGCGGGCTTTCGCGCGTCACCATTTTGTAATGTTTTTGTCACACGGGACCGCTAGGGTGTGCGCATGAATGATCTGGCCAACTCCAACATGACCCAAAAACCCCAGCCCGTGCGCATTGATTTCAATACGCCCGAGTTGCAACGCAAGCGCCGCTTGCGCGCGCTCAAGGACCGCCTGACCCGCTGGTATGTGCTGGTGGGCGGCCTTGCCGTTTTGGCCGCCATTACGTTGATCTTCTTCTACCTGGCTTATGTAGTGCTGCCGCTGTTCCAGGGCGCCGAGCTGACGCGCAAGCAGGCCCTGCAGCCAAACTGGCTGCAGCAGGATGCCGGCAAGCCGCTGATGATCGCGCTGGAAGAGCAGAACCTGGTGGGCATGCGGGTTTCGGACGAAGGCCAGGCGTTGTTCTTCGATGCCAAGACCGGCCAAGCGCTCAAGCGCATCGACCTGCCGGTACCAGCCGGTACCCAGGTCACCTCGATCGGGGCCGACCAGCCGGGCAGCCCGCTGGTGGTGCTGGGCCTGTCCAACGGTCAGGCGCTGGTGTTCCACCACGCCTACAAGATCACCTACCCGGACAACCAGAAGGCGATTACCGCCAGCATCGACTACCCCTACGGCGAGCAGCCATTCGTGCTCGACGAGCAGGGCCGTGCGTTGGAGCACGTGAGCGTCAATGCCAACGGTGACACCCTGGTGCTGGCCGGCTCCACCGGTGCGCAACTGCAGGTGCTGGAGTTGACCCGTAGCGAGAACATGCTGACCGAAGAAGTCACCACGGAGCAGAACCGCATCGTCCTGCCGCAGATGACGGAGGTGGTGAAGAACATTTTCATCGATCCGCGCCAGCACTGGCTGTACGTGATCAACGGCAGGGCCACGGCCGACGTGTTCAGCCTGCGCGACAAGAGCCTCAACGGCCGCTATAAACTGGCCGACAATGCCGACACCGAAGTGACCGCCTCGGGGCAGTTGGTGGGCGGCATTTCGCTGATCGTCGGTGACTCCAGGGGTGGCCTGGCCCAGTGGTTCATGGCCCGCGACCCGGATGGCGAATCGCGCCTCAAGCAGATCCGTACCTTCCAGCTGGGCAAGGCACCGATCGTGCAGATCGACGCCGAAGAGCGCCGCAAGGGCTTCATCGCGCTGGACGCGAACGGCCAGCTTGGAGTGTTCCACAGTACGGCGCACCGTACGCTGCTGGTCGAACCCGTCGCCGAAGGCCCGGGCATCCTGGCCCTGTCGCCGCGTGCCAACCGTATCATCATCGAACAAGGCGGCAAGCTGCTGCCGCTGAGCCTGCGCAACCCGCACCCGGAAATTTCCTTCAGCGCGTTGTGGGGCAAGGTCTGGTACGAGAACTACGACGAGCCTAAGTACGTCTGGCAGTCGACCGCTTCCAACACCGACTTCGAGCCCAAGCTCAGCCTGTCGCCGCTGACCTTCGGTACCCTCAAGGCCGCGTTCTACGCCATGATCCTGGCAGCCCCGCTGGCGGTCGCCGCCGCCATCTATACCGCTTACTTCATGGCCCCGGGCATGCGGCGCAAGGTCAAGCCGGTGATCGAACTGATGGAGGCGATGCCGACGGTGATCCTCGGTTTCTTCGCCGGCCTGTTCCTTGCCCCCTACCTGGAAGGTCACCTGCCGGGGGTCTTCAGCCTGTTCCTGCTGATGCCGTTCGGCATTCTGCTGGTGGGCTTCGCCTGGACCCGCCTGCCAGAGGCGATACGCCTGCGTGTACCTGACGGCTGGGAAGCGGCGATACTGATCCCGGTAATCCTGCTGATCGGCTGGTTCGCCCTGGCCATGAGCCCGCACCTGGAAAACTGGTTCTTTGCTGGCGACATGCGCCTGTGGATCACCAACGATCTGGGCATCACCTATGACCAGCGCAATGCCCTGGTGGTCGGCATCGCCATGGGCTTCGCGGTCATCCCCAACATCTACTCCATCGCCGAAGACGCCGTGTTCAGCGTGCCGCGCAGCCTCACCCTGGGCTCGCTGGCCCTGGGCGCCACCCCCTGGCAGACCCTGACCCGCGTGGTCATCCTGACTGCCAGCCCGGGCATCTTCTCGGCGCTGATGATCGGCATGGGCCGCGCAGTGGGCGAGACCATGATCGTGCTGATGGCCACCGGCAATACGCCGGTGATGGAAATGAACCTGTTCGAGGGCATGCGCACCCTGGCCGCCAACGTGGCCGTGGAAATGCCCGAATCGGAAGTCGGCGGCAGCCACTACCGCGTGCTGTTCCTGGCCGCGCTGGTACTGCTGATGTTCACCTTCGTCATGAACACCTTGGCCGAGCTGATTCGCCAGCGTCTGCGCAAGAAATACTCGTCGCTTTGATAGAAAGGTAGCGATCCGTGAAAAAGGATTCCCTCAAAGGCTGGTTCAAGAGCGGCGCCCCCGGTGTGTGGATGAGCGGCGGCGCAGTGGCCATGGCGGTGATCATGACCGTTGGCCTGCTGGCGGTCATCGCCGTGCGCGGCCTGGGCCACTTCTGGCCGGCCGACCTGGTACAGGCCACCTACCAGGTGCCGGGCCAGGCTGGCCAAGTGGTGATTGGCGAAGTGGTGCAGCAGGAGGACGTGCCGCGTGCCCGCCTCAAAGGTGCCGGCCTGCCGGTACCGGACCAGGGCCCGGAGTTCATGAGCCGTGAACTGATCAAGGTCGGTAACCGCGACCTCTATGGCAGCGATTTCACCTGGGTGGTCGGCGATTGGCTGGTCGACGAGCAGCGCCCGGCCGACCTGATGGCCCTGGAGCGCCGCGAGTGGGGCAACTTCTATGGCTACCTGGTCAGCGTCAAGGAACAGGGCCGGGTGGTTGCCGAAGGCCCGGCTGCCTGGAGCGAGTTGCAAGCGCGGCTCAAGCGTGCCAGCCAGCTCAACGGTGAATTGCAGCAACTGGAGAAGAAAGACATCGGGGCCATCAACCATGGCCTGGAGCGCCTGCGGCTGCATGCCCGCAAGCTGGAGCTGGACGGCAAGCTGGACGCTACCGCCCAGGCGGACATGGACGCCGAGCGCGCCGAACTGAACAGCCGCTACCAGGCTATCGAAGCGCGCCTCGGCGGCCTGCACCAGGCTCTCGCGCGTGACAGCCTGGTGGCCCGCGATGGCAACGGCCGTGAAGTGGAAATCAGCCTGAACAAGGTGGTGCACGCCCTCCAGCCAAACGGCATGTCTGCTTTTACCAAGCTTCGCACCTACTTTGCCAAGGTATGGGAATTCCTGAGCGACGACCCGCGTGAAGCCAACACCGAGGGCGGCATCTTCCCGGCCATCTTCGGTACCGTGATGATGACCCTGATCATGGCCGTGATCGTCACCCCGTTCGGCGTGCTTGCGGCAGTCTACTTGCGTGAATACGCAAGGCAGGGGCCGGTAACCCGGCTGATCCGCATTGCCGTGAACAACCTGGCGGGGGTGCCGGCGATCGTCTACGGCGTATTTGGTTTGGGTTTCTTCGTGTATGTGCTGGGTGGCTCGATCGACCGCCTGTTCTTCCCCGAAGCGCTGCCCGCGCCAACCCTGGGTACACCAGGCTTGCTGTGGGCGTCGCTGACCCTGGCGCTGCTGGCAGTGCCTGTGGTGATCGTGGCCACCGAAGAAGGCCTGGCGCGCATTCCGCGTACGGTGCGTGAAGGCTCGCTGGCGCTGGGTGCGACCAAGGCCGAAACGCTGTGGCGGATTGTGTTGCCCATGGCCAGCCCGGCGATGATGACCGGCATGATCCTCGCCGTGGCCCGCGCTGCGGGCGAGGTGGCGCCGCTGATGCTGGTGGGTGTGGTGAAGCTGGCGCCGTCGTTGCCGGTTGACGGTAACTACCCGTACCTGCACCTGGACCAGAAGATCATGCACCTGGGCTTCCACATCTATGACGTCGGCTTCCAGAGCCCCAACGTAGAAGCCGCGCGGCCGCTGGTCTACGCCACGGCGCTGTTGCTGGTGCTGGTGATCGCGGCCCTGAACCTGTCGGCGGTATGGATCCGCAACCACCTGCGCGAAAAGTACAAGGCGCTGGACAGCTGATTGAAGCTTTAAGCCACAAGCGGCAAGCTCCAAGCAGATTGCCGCTTTGCCCAAACTTGCAGCTTGCAGCTCGAAGCTTGCAGCTACAAACGGAGTCAACCATGCAGAACGAATCCCACACCCACGGCATCGACATGTCTGCCCTGGGCCGCAGCAAGCAGGGCCTGCGCCTGGCCGAAGAAACCGTGGCCATCGAGGTACCGGGGCTAAGCCTGTTCTACGGCGACAAGCAGGCCTTGTTCGATGTCAGCATGAACATCCCCAAGCAGCGCGTGACCGCGTTCATCGGCCCCTCCGGCTGCGGCAAGTCGACCTTGTTGCGCACGTTCAACCGCATGAACGACCTGGTTGACGGTTGCCGCGTACAGGGTGCCGTGAACTTGTATGGCAACAACATCTACCGCAAGGGCGAAGATGTCGCGGAGCTGCGCCGCCGTGTGGGCATGGTGTTCCAGAAGCCCAACCCCTTTCCCAAGACCATTTACGAAAACGTGGTCTATGGCCTGCGCATTCAGGGCATCAACAAAAAGCGCGTGCTCGACGAGGCCGTCGAGTGGGCGTTGAAGGCCGCGGCGCTGTGGGACGAGGTCAAGGACCGCCTGCACGAGTCGGCCCTGGGCCTGTCTGGTGGTCAGCAACAACGCCTGGTCATCGCCCGCACCATCGCCGTGGAGCCTGAGGTGCTGCTGCTGGATGAGCCGTGCTCGGCGCTGGACCCGATCTCGACCCTCAAGGTCGAGGAACTGATCTACGAACTCAAAGCCAAGTACACCATCGTCATCGTGACCCACAACATGCAGCAGGCTGCCCGTGTTTCGGACTACACCGCGTTCATGTACATGGGCAAGCTGGTCGAGTTTGGCGACACCGATACCCTGTTCACCAACCCGGCGAAGAAGCAGACCGAAGACTACATCACTGGTCGCTACGGCTAAGAGCGCCTTTGGCGCAGCTGCAAGCTTCGAGCTGCAAGCTGCAAGATGAAGCGGTTAGCGCGGAGCCAGGGAACGACACGAACCACTTGAAGCTTGCAGCTAGCGGCTAGCAACTTCGCGGAGCGACAGCATGATCAACAAAGAAAGCCTTACCCACCACATTTCCCAGCAGTTCAACGCCGAGCTGGAAGAGGTGCGCAGCCACCTGCTGGCCATGGGCGGGCTGGTTGAAAAACAGGTCAACGACGCGGTCACCGCGCTGATCGAAGCCGATTCGGGCCTGGCCCAGCAAGTGCGCGAGGTTGACGAGCAGATCAACCAGATGGAGCGCAATATCGACGAGGAATGCCTGCGTATCCTCGCCCGTCGGCAGCCGGCGGCCTCCGACTTGCGCCTGATCATCAGTATCTCCAAGTCGGTGATCGACCTGGAGCGCATTGGTGACGAATCGACCAAGATCGCCCGCCGGGCCATCCAGCTGTGTGAAGAAGGCGAGTCGCCACGGGGCTATGTGGAAGTGCGCCACATCGGTGACCAGGTGCGCAACATGGTCCGCGATGCGCTGGACGCCTTTGCCCGCTTCGACGCCGACCTGGCACTGTCCGTGGCTCAGTACGACAAGACCATCGACCGGGAGTACAAGACCGCCCTGCGTGAACTGGTGACCTACATGATGGAAGACCCGCGCTCGATTTCGCGGGTACTGAGCGTGATCTGGGTGCTGCGCTCGCTGGAACGTATCGGCGACCATGCACGCAATATCTCCGAGTTGGTGATCTACCTGGTCCGCGGTACCGATGTGCGTCACATGGGCCTCAAGCGAATGACTGCAGAAGTGCAGGGCACCGCGCCCGCCGATGGCGAAAAGGCTAATGTTCCTGGTGAATCTGACGATAAGTAAGGTTGCCCCCGAGCAGCGACGCCCGGCCTTGGCCGGGCGTTTTCGTTTACGGCCGAGAGCCGGCAGGCACCCGCGAACGATCGGATGAACGCCCGGCGTTACCAGGTGGTAGCAAGTAGCCAGTATTTGGCAGTAGGCTAGTCGGGTTCAGAAGGAGTTTCGATGAGTAAAGTGAATGTGCTGGTCGTGGATGACGCCCCGTTTATCCGCGACCTGGTCCGCAAGTGCCTGCGCAGTGCCTTCCCGGGCATGACGATCGACGATGCCGTCAATGGTCGCAAGGCCATGGCCATGCTGGGCAAGGAGGCGTTCGACCTGGTGCTGTGCGACTGGGAAATGCCCGAGATGTCGGGCCTGGAACTGCTCACCTGGTGCCGCCAGCAGCCTGCGTTGAAGCACCTACAGTTCATCATGGTGACCAGCCGTGGCGACAAGGAAAACGTCATCCAGGCGATCCAGGCCGGTGTTTCCGATTTTGTCGGCAAGCCATTCACCAACGAGCAGTTGCTGACCAAGGTGAAAAAGGCCCTGACCAAGATCGGCAAGCTCGACAGCCTGACGGCCATCGCCCCGGCGCGCGCCAACCCGGCGTTCGCCAACGATTCCTTGAGTGCGCTGACCGCCGGCAAGCCGGAGGCGGTAAAGGTTGCAGCGCCGGCACTGGCACCGGCTGCTGCCAGGCCAGCGGCCAAGGCGCCCACGCCGGCCGCGGCCACCCCGACCGGTCGGGGGCAAGGGCAACTGCGCCTGGCCGGTGGCATGCAGCCGTGCGTGATCAAGGCGTTAAGCCTGAAAGAGGCTCTGCTGGTGGTACGCCGCGGCGATGTGCTGCCACAGGTGCTGGAAGGTGCAGTGTTGGACCTGGAGCAAGGCGAAAGTGCCGAAGTCGCCCGCCTGAACGGCTATCTGCACGCCGTCGCGGCGCTGGAGCCCAAGCCGGACAGCGACTGGCTGCAACTGACCTTCAAGTTCGTCGACCAGGATGCGCAGAAGCTCGATTACCTGTCGCGGCTGATTGCCCGTGGCACCGCGCAGAAGCATTTCACCCCAGGGGCCTGAGCCATCCGACCAACTGCAACACTTGCCGTTAAACCTGCTGCTAGTCTTCGACAGACCTCAACTGTCAAAAAGCCACTATCATGCCCGGGCGCCTGCTGCTGTTCTGTGCACTTTTCATGGCCTCGGCGTCGAGCCTGGGTGTGACCCTTTACAAGAGCACCGACGAGTCCGGTGTCATTTCCTATTCCGACCGCCCCGGCCCTGGCGCCAGGCCGTTGAATTTGCTTGAGCCCATGGTCGAAACGCTCGAAGGCCAAGTGTTCCTGAACGCGAAAGTGTTCAACGGCGGTGTGAGCTTTTCGGCACGCAACCAACTGCATGTTCCGGTCGAGGTCGAGCTGCGCCTGGACAACCTGGTGAACGCCCAGGGCGGTGATGCCCCGCGTATCGTGCGCCGGCTGCTGCCACCGGGCACCACGCAAATGCTCAGCGTGCTGAGGGGGCGGCCCGGTTTGTTGCTGAATTACCGCTCGACCCTGCTGCAGGCCATGGGTGACCCGGGCAAGCGGCCGCAGGGCTTCCGCTACGGGTTCGCGTGGCTTGGCGGGCCATTCCGCGTGACCCAGGGCCCCAATGGCCGTGTCAGCCATTTCGGGCCTAAGGGGCGCTATGCCATGGATATCGCCATGCCCGAAGGCACCACCATTATCGCGGCGCGCGAAGGGGTGGTGGTGAAAACGCAGAATGGCCAGAGCGGGCGCGAGCCCAACCCGTCGGGCAACTTTGTCAGGGTGCTGCACTCGGACGGCACCATGGGCGTGTACCTGCACCTGATGCGCGACTCGGTGGTGGTGAAGGAGGGGCAGCGGGTGCGCCAGGGGCAGATGCTGGCCAAGTCGGGCAATACCGGCAACAGCACCGGGCCACACCTGCATTTCGTGGTACAGCGCAACGTAGGCTTGGCGCTGGAGTCGATCCCTTACCGGTTCGACAGGCCGCTCAGCGGCTTGCCGGACTTTACTGCGGGTAACCCTTGAGAGCGTCGGGCCTGCTTGGCAGGCCATCGCTACACAAGGCCGCGCCTACAGGTATACGCAAATCCAGAGGGGCTGCGCGGCAGCCCCATGGCCATCAATCCAGCTTGAGCACTTTGGCCAGCACGATCTTCGGCCCTTTCATCTTCTTGATGATGATCCGCAGCCCTTCGACTTCCAGCACCTCTTCTTCTTCAGGCACGCGCTTTAGCGTCTCGTAGACCAGGCCAGCCAGGGTTTCCGCCTCGATGTGGTCAAGGTCGACCCCAAGCAGGCGCTCCACCTTGAACAGCGGCGTGTCGCCACGGACCAGCAACTTGCCCGGCTGGTAGGCGAGGATGCCGCGTTCGGTCTTGCGGTGCTCGTCCTGGATATCGCCGACCAGCACTTCCAGCACGTCTTCCATGGTCAGGTAGCCGATCACCTTGCCATCGGCTTCTTCGACCAGCACAAAGTGCGCACCACCCTTGCGGAACTGCTCCAGCAACTGGGCCAGTGGCATGTGGCGCGATACGCGCTCAAGCGGCCGGGCGAGGTCGTCCAGGTCGATGGCTTCGGGCAAGTGCTCCAGCTCCGCCAGCTCCAGCAGCAGGTCCTTGATGTGCAGCAGGCCGGTGAATTCCTCGCGCTCGGCGTCGTACACCGGGTAGCGGCTGAACTTGTGGCGGCGCACCAGGGCCAGGATCTGCTTCAGCGGCGCATGGGCGTCGATGGTGACCATGTCTTCGCGCGAGTTGGCCCAGTCGACCACTTCCAGCTCGCCCATTTCCACGGCCGAAGCCAGCACGCGCATGCCCTGGTCGCTTGGGTCCTGGCCACGGCTGGAGTGCAGGATCAGCTTCAGTTCTTCACGGCTGTAATGGTGCTCGTGGTGCGGCCCCGGCTCGCCCTGGCCGGCGATGCGCAGGATGGTGTTGGCACTGGCGTTGAGCAGGTAGATGGCCGGGTACATGGCCCAGTAGAACAGGTACAGCGGTACGGCAGTCCACAGCGACAGCAGCTCCGGTTTGCGGATGGCCCAGGATTTGGGCGCCAGCTCACCGACAACGATGTGCAGGTACGAAATGACGAAGAAGGCGACGAAGAACGACACGCCTTTGATCAGTTCGGGTGAATCGACGCCGAAATACGCCAGCAGTGGTTCCAGCAGGTGGGCAAACGCCGGCTCACCGACCCAGCCCAGGCCCAGCGAGGCCAGAGTGATACCCAGTTGGCAGGCTGACAGGTAAGCGTCCAGCTGGTTGTGCACTTTACGCAGGATGTTGCCGCGCCAGCCATGCTCTTCGGCAATGGCCTCCACGCGGGTGGCGCGCAGCTTGACCATGGCGAACTCTGCAGCAACGAAGAAGCCGTTGAGCAGCACCAGCAGGAAGGCAAAGATGATCATGCCGAAATCGGCGAATAACGAACTGAGGCTGATACCAGGGGAAGGGTCCATGATGGAGTTTTTACGGGGTCCGTCTTAGAAATGGAGAGAAAAAAAGTGCCAGCTCTTGCTGGCACAGGGGATCCAATGTAGCGGCTGGGGCTGCAAAAGCAAAGGGCCCTGAGTTGCTCAGGCCTTGCTGTTGACCAATTGTGCCGGGGCAAAATGACAGATGAAGGTACTGCCATGCCCCGGGACGCTGCTGATTTCCAGCTTGCCGCGGTGGCGCATCAGCACATGCTTGACGATGGCCAGCCCCAGCCCGGTGCCGCCTGTATTCGAGGCCCGGCTGGAATCCACCCGGTAGAAGCGCTCGGTGAGGCGTGGCAGGTGTTTGGCATCGATGCCCACGCCAGAGTCCTGCACCGACAAATGCGCGCCCTGGGCATCGGCCCACCAGCGGATGCGGATATCGCCTTCATCCTGGGTGTATTTGACGGCGTTGAACACCAGGTTGGAAAAGGCGCTGCGCAGCTCCGACTCGCTCCCCTTGAGCTGCACGCCGGGGGTTGCTTCCAGCGTAATGCGCTGGTTGCGCGGCCCAGACAACGCCTGGGCGTCGTTCTTGATGGCGGCCAGCAGGGCATCGACCGGCACTGGCTGGTTGTCCGACGGATAATCGGTGGCCTCCAGCTTGGCCAGCAGCAACAGGTCGTTGAGCAGCGTCTGCATGCGCGAGCCTTGCTGGCTCATCTGCTGCAAGGCCCGGCGCCAGCGCGGGTTCACGTCCTCGACGTTGTCCAGCAGGGTTTCCAGGTAGCCGGTGATGACGGTCAGCGGTGTGCGCAATTCGTGCGACACGTTGGCGACGAAGTCTTTGCGCATTTGTTCCAGCTGGTGAATGCGGGTGACGTCGCGCACCAGCATCAAGTGCTCGTTGTTGCCGTAGCGGGTGATGTGCAACTGCAGCCGCATGCGGTCGTTGATCGGTGAGGGGATTTCCAGCGGTTCGAGGTAGTTTTCTGCCTCGAAGTACTCCTTGAAGCGCGGGTGGCGAACCAGGTTGGTGACTTGCTGGCCGCCGTCCTGTGGAGTTTTGAAGCCCAGCAGGGTCTCGGCGGCGCGGTTCCACCACTCCAGGTTGCCGTCGCTGTCGAGCATGATCACCGCATCCCGCAGCGCAGCGGTGGACTCCTGAACGCGGTCGATCACCGCTTGCAGGCGGCCCCGCACACGCTGGTCCCGGCGCTGCAGGTGGTAGATGCTGTCGAACACCTCGCCCCACAGGCCATAGCCGTCGGGCGGCGCCTCGTCGGGCTGGTGATTGCGGAGCCAGTCATGCAGGCGCAGCAGTTGCTTGAGGGTCCAAGCCAGATACAGTGCCAGGCCAATGGCCAGGCTCCAGCCATAGTAGCCGCTGATCAGCCCGCCGATCAGGCAGATGCTGATCAGCAACAGCAGGTGGCGAATCAGTGTCGCGTGCCAGTTCTGGTTCAATTGATGGGTCCTTCGGATCCGGCTGCAAGTTGCAAGTTGCAAGCTTCAAGATGAAGCGGATCAGTGGTGCTGATAGTCCTTTTCGAGCCTGATGCTACATGCTCTTGCTTGCAGCTTGCAGCTTGCAGCTTGCAGCTAGCTCTTGGTCGAGAAGCGGTAGCCGGTGCCGCGCACGGTTTGTACCAGATTCTCGTAGGCCTCACCCAGCGCTTTGCGCAGGCGGCGGATGTGCACGTCGACCGTGCGTTCCTCGACATAGACGTTGCCGCCCCACACCTGGTCCAGCAGTTGGCCACGGGTGTAGGCGCGTTCCTGGTGGGTCATGAAGAACTGCAGCAGGCGGTATTCGGTGGGGCCCATTTCAGCCGGCTTGCCGTCGATGGTCACGCGGTGGCTGATCGGATCGAGCAGCAGGCCGCCGACCTCGATCGGTGCCTCACTGTCGCTTGGGCCGGTGCGGCGCAGCACGGCTTTGAGCCGCGCAACCAGCTCGCGCGGTGAGAACGGTTTGGTGATGTAGTCGTCGGCACCCACTTCCAGGCCCTGGATCTTGTTGTCCTCTTCACCTTTGGCAGTGAGCATGATGATCGGAATGTCGCCGGTCAATTCATCGCGCTTCAGGCGGCGGGCCAACTCGATGCCGGAGGTACCGGGCAGCATCCAGTCGAGCAGGATCAGGTCCGGCTTGCGGTCGACGATGATCGCGTGGGCCTGTTGGGAGTTTTCCGCTTCCAGGCAGTCATAGCCGGCCATTTCCAGGGCAACGGCGATCATCTCGCGAATCGGCGCTTCGTCGTCGACGATCAGAATGTTCCTGCCTACCATGCTCAAAACCTCTCCTGGATTCAGTGTCTTGGCCCGCATTAGATAACGGAATTATTGCAGCTGTGTGACAGGGCGTTGGCCGTTCTGGCGACATTGCGTGACTGAACTAGGCTACAGAGGGCCGCGGTTCTGGCAACCCGAACCCATTACCCCCCGAAACGATGGTGAATCCAATGACACGACATACGCTGAGCTGGATGGCCCTTTTCACTGCGCTGGCACTTCCGGGGGTGGCCTCGGCACAACCTGCAATGGAAAAGGATGGCATGTGGGTCGATCATGCCGGCATGACCCTGTACACCTTTGACAAAGATACCGGCGGCAAGTCGATGTGCAATGGCGAATGCGCCAAGAACTGGCCGCCTTTGATGACCAGTGGCGGCGAAAAAGCCGAAGGCAAGTGGACGCAGATCAAGCGGGACGACGGCAAGATGCAGTGGGCCTACGACGGCAAGCCGCTGTATACCTTTGTCAAGGACAAGAAGGCTGGCGACATGACCGGTGACGGCATGAAAGACGTTTGGCACGTCGCCAAGCCGTAAGGGCTTTCAATCCGCCTGTGGGGGCGGGGTAAGCCCGTTCCCACAAGGTAGAGTGCTCACGCTGTCAGCGCAGCGCGTAGTCCAGAACCACCCCCACGAACACCAGCAACCCCGCCCAGTGATTGTGCAGGAAAGCCTTGAAGCACGACTCGCGGTCCAGCTTGCGTGTAGACCAGTACTCCCAGGCAAAGCACGCCAGCGCCCCCAGCAGCCCCAGGTGGAACCAGCCGCCGAGGTCAAAGCGGCTACCGGCCAGCAACAGGCAGCCCAGCGACAACAACTGCAAGGTCAGGATGATGCTGCGGTCGGCCTTACCGAACAGGATGGCCGTGGATTTCACGCCGATCTTCAGGTCGTCGTCCCGGTCGACCATGGCGTAATAGGTGTCGTAGCCCACCGTCCATAGCAGGTTGGCGACATACAGCAGCCAGGCACTGGCCGGCAGTTCGCCGCCAGCGGCCGTGAACGCCATCGGAATGCCCCACGAGTACGCTGCCCCCAGCACCACTTGCGGGTAGTAGGTGTAGCGCTTCATGAACGGGTAGCAGAACGCCAACGCCACCGCGCCGAATGACAGCCACACGGTGCGGCTATTGGTGCACAGCACCAGCAGGAAACTGACCCCGACAAGCATGGCGAACAGGGCCAGCGCCTCGCGCGGGCGCACGCGGCCACTGGCCAGGGGCCGGTCGGCGGTACGCTTGACGTGGCCATCCACCTTGCGGTCGGCAAAATCGTTGATGCAGCAGCCGGCGGCGCGCATCAGTACCACGCCAAGGCCGAAGATCAGCACGTTGGCCAGGGTTGGCGAGCCGTTGCCGGCAATCCATACCGCCGACAGCGTGGGCCACAGCAGCAAGTAGATACCGATCGGGCGGTCCATGCGGCTGAGCTGGACAAAGTCCCAGGCACGCGGGTGCAGGCGGTTCAGCGACTTGAGCAGTTGCAGGTACATCAGCTGTTTTCCTCCTGGGCCGCTTGCCACAGCGCCGGCAGAAACACCTCGGCTACCAGCAGGTCCAGCCCGTCACGTTCAAACCGCGAGCGGCGGGCCCATAGCGCTGGCCGGGCGGCATCTGCCGGCAACCACGCCTGTGGGTAACTGCACACTTCGAGTGGGTGGCGGATGAACGCCTGGTCGCAGAACAGCAACTCGCCCAACGAACGGCTGCCGAGGCGTTCCAGGTCCAACCCGCCGCGCGCCAGGGCACTGCGGCTGGCCACGCTGCGGGCGAACACCCACGGCTGGCCATGGCCGCGCAGGTACACCTCGCGCACCCAGCCTTCAGCGCCAACAGCGATGCCCAGTGCCTGGCATTCGTCGGCGCGCAGTGGCTGCCAGCCCTCGAACAAAGGGGTGACGCAGAAGTCATCGTGGGCCAGGCGCGTCAGGCGGCGGGTCAGTGAGCCTTCGTCGAACAGCCAGTCAAGGGTGGGCTGGTCGATGTCGGTCGCCAGCCGTGAATACGGCAGCCACGCGACAGCGGCTGCTTGCGGGGATTCGTACGACACGTCGGTCTGCTTGTTACAACCTGAGAGGCGGCGAGCTTAGCATGATTGCCCCGACTGCTTGCATACTGCGGGCAGGGCCGCTACAAAGCCCCCAAGCATTGCGCGTTGGTCCCTGTTGCAGCGGGTTCACCCGCCATAGGGCCGTCGGCAGCAACACAAAGCCCCAGCCTGACCCGAGGAAAACAACCTGATGAAAAAGTGGCAATGTATCGTCTGTGGCCTGATCTACGACGAAGCCGAAGGCTGGCCCGACGACGGCATCGCCCCTGGCACCCGTTGGGAGGACGTGCCGGAAGACTGGCTATGCCCTGACTGCGGTGTTGGCAAAAGCGACTTTGAAATGATCTCCATCGGCTAAGCGAGGCAAGCACGACATGACGTCCCCTGTGGTAATCATCGGCACCGGCCTGGCGGGCTACAACCTGGCCCGCGAATTTCGCAAGCTCGATGCGCATACGCCGTTGCTGCTGATCACCGCCGATGACGGTCGTTCCTACTCCAAGCCCATGCTTTCCATGGGCTATGCCAAGCACAAGGGCGCCGCTGACCTGTGCATGGCCGAAGCCGGTGCCATGGCCGAGCAGCTGAACGCCGAAATCCGTACCCATACCCGTATCAGCGGCATCGACCCTGGGCACAAACGCCTGTGGATCGGCGAAGAGGCCGTGGCATACCGCGACCTGGTGCTGGCGTGGGGTGCGCAGACCGTGCAGGTGCCGGTTGAAGGCGATGCCAGCCACCTGGTGTTCCCCATCAACGACCTGGAGGACTACGCACGCTTTCGTGCTGCCGCCGCCGGCAAGCAACGCGTGCTGATTCTCGGCGCTGGCCTGATCGGCTGCGAGTTTGCCAACGACATGAGCCTGGGGGGCTTTCAGGTAGACGTGGTAGCGCCATGCGAACAGGTCATGCCGACCCTGTTGCATCCGGCCGCTGCCGGCGCGGTACAACGTGGGTTGCAAGACCTGGGCGTACGCTTTCACCTTGGGCCGGTTCTGACCCGCTTGCAGCAGGCGCCCCACGGTCTGGAGGCGCACCTGTCGGATGGCAGCGTGGTTGGCTGTGACCTGGTCGTTTCGGCCATTGGCCTGCGCCCGCGTACCGACCTGGCTGCCGCGGCCGGGTTGCAGGTCAACCGTGGCGTCAGCGTGGACCGTGTGCTGCGAACCTCCCACGCCAATATCTTCGCCCTCGGGGATTGTGCCGAGGTAGACGGCATCAACCTGTTGTACGTGATGCCACTGATGAGTTGTGCACGGGCACTGGCCCAAACCCTGGCCGTCAAGCCCACGGCAGTTGCCTACGGGCCAATGCCGATCACGGTGAAAACCCCGGCCTGCCCGCTGGTGGTTTCGCCACCGCCACAGGGGCGAGAAGGCACTTGGCAGGTCGAAGGGCAGGGCAATGACCTGAAGGTGCTGTGCATCGATGCGGGTGGCGGGCTGCTGGGTTACGCCCTGACCGGGGCTGCGGTCACGGAAAAGCTGGCGCTGAACCGCCAGCTACCTGCAGTTATGGCGTAATTGCCCGGCGTTCTGTCTGGTTTGTCCTGTTGTTGCCTGCACAATGGCCGCTCAGATACTGGCGCGGCCCCGAACCACGTGCCATTCTCACTCCCGTCTGCCGCAGGTTAGAGCCTGCGGTGCCTTGAGCGCTGCTCCTGAAGGCAGCACGGCATAACAACAAGAATTCCGTCAAAGAGGCTTTACTATGCGCAAACCAGAACTCGCCGCCGTCATCGCTGAAAAAGCTGACCTGACCAAAGAAAAGGCTAATCAAGTGCTGAATGCGATTCTCGACAGCATCACGGGCGCCCTGGACAAGGACACCGTGACCCTGGTTGGTTTCGGCACTTTCGAAAAGCGTCACCGCGGCGCGCGTACCGGCAAAAACCCGCAAACCGGCCAGCCGGTCAAGATCAAAGCCAGCAATACCGTGGCTTTCAAGCCCGGCAAGAACCTCAGGGACAGCGTCAATACGCCGGCCGCGCCGAGCAAGGCCAGCAAGAAAAAGTAACTGTGCACTGAGGATGCGTTGATCCCGAACGGGCGCCAGATGGCGCCCGTTGTGCTTTACACCCGGTAATTGCTGCGAACTTGCATAAAAAGGTCATTAGGAGGATAAACTGCGCAACTTAGTCACTTTTCCATCGAGGCGTGTCGATGAAGTTCCGCTTTCTTCTCTGGGCCATGGGGCTGCTGATGGCCCGGGCCAGCCGCAATAATCCGGCATTCCAGCAGCAGCTCAAAGGCAAGGACCTGGTGTTCCAGATGCAGACCCTGGACGGCAAGGTCGCCCGGCACTTTATCGTCAGCAACGAGCGGGTCAGCAGCAAAAGCGGGTCGTACTCACAGCCAGCCTTTGCCATTGCCTTCAAGGATGCCGCCTATGGCTTTGCCACCTTGCAGGCAAGCAACAAGCAGTTGGCGTTCATGCAGGGCATTCAGGACAAGAACATCCAGATCAAGGGCAATCCGGCGTTGGTGATGTGGTTTCAGGGGTTGATGAAGTACCTGAAGCCGAAGAAGAAGCAGGGCTGAAATGTTTGGGGCCGCCAAGCGGCCCCGGGCTTCAATGCGGTGCGTTGAACTGCGAAGCCAGCTCCCGCAGCAAGCTCTCGGCCTCCAGCACTTTGTTCACCACATCCTCGGCCTTTTCCCGGGCAATGCCCAAACGCTCCAGCAGTTCGTCAGGAATCTCCTCCAGCGGCCCCGAGCCAATCCCCCGCGAGCGCAGCAGGCGTGTGGCCAGGCATACCAGGTTGGGGAATTCCGAAAACTCGCCGTCGTAGGCCGGGTCGTGCTGGAAACGCAGCGCGGCCGAGAGCTCTACCGGCATGTCCCACAGTTTCATCAACCAGGCACCAATCTGCTCGCGGCTGATGCCCAGCAGGTGTTGTTCCACATAGGTGTGGTTCAGGTGAGGGTTGACCTCCAGGTGGCGACAAATCAGCGAGAAGTGCGGCGGGAAAACGTGTGCCAGCAGCAGGTAACCGAAGTTGTGCAACAGCCCGGCCAGGTAGGTCAGGCCTGCTTCAGGGCGCTCTGCCCGCGGCATGGCTCGGGTAAGGCCCTCGATGATGGCGGCGGTGTAGATCGACTGCTGCCAGTACGGGGTGGCCTGCTGAGGGTTGTCCTTGGGCAGGCTCAGGGTCTTGCCCAGGGCCAGGCCGAGGGCGAGGTTGATCACCAGGTCGAAGCCCAGCACGCGGACGATGGCGTCTTCCACCGAGCGGATCTTGCCCGGCGAGGCGTAGTAGGGTGATGCCGCCCAGCTGACCACCTGGGCGGCCAGGGCCGGGTCGGTTTCTACCACCCCAGTGATATCGTCGATGCTGGCGTTGGGGTCTACCCGCAGTTTGATGATTTTCTGCGCAGTATCGGCCAGCGGCGGGATTTCGATGGTTTCTTCCAGGCGCTTCTGGATGCGCCGGGCAGTGAAGGCTTGCACGGCATTGGTGATTTCGCGGGTATCGTCGTTGGGGCGGTCGAGGTTGGGGCTGATCGCCCCGACTTCCTGGCCAAAGCTGCTGGCGCTGGCCTTGAGCAACATGCGCTTGAAGTGCGCGCGCTCTATTTCCAGCAACAGGCCGGCTTCACCCGAATTGATGTACACCAGGTCGACGTCCAGCAGGCTTTTTTCGTACTGGCACGGTGAGCTGGTGAGCGCCGGGATGCCCGGCAGCGCCTTGAGCTGGTGTTTGTCGAGCATTTGCTTGAGGCGTGGCACCGACACGGCGGTGAGCTTGCGCCCGGTCAGTTCGGCCAGGCGGTTCAGGTCCAGCAGCTGGCTCTGCGGGAACAGCACCATCATGGCGCCCACCTCGTCGTCCAGCAGCACGGCCTGTACCCGCGAGGCTGCGGGCAGGTGCGGATGTTCGACCACCTCGCGGTAGGCTACGCCGAGTTTCTCGAGCAGCAGCCTGATGACGGAAGGCGTGTGTGGGGTTGCGGTGTCCAGGGCAACTTCAGTCATGGTCCGTATCCACTGATTCTTTTAAACGCGAAGTATAACCACCCTGGGCGCAAATCTGGATCCATTATGGGACAGGCGTCACACCTGACCATATTGCTGGCCATGACGCAGCCAACGGTCCAGCAGCGGGCTGACGTGCTCCGGCCAGCGTGCGATCAGGGCCTGGGCGGCATCGCGTACCGCTGGCAACAGGTCGGCGTCGCGCATCAGGTCGGCGACCTTGAATTGCAGCAGGCCGGTCTGGCGGGTACCCAGCATTTCGCCCGGGCCGCGTAGCGCAAGGTCTTTTTCGGCGATGATGAAGCCGTCGTTGGTTTCGCGCATGATGCCCAGGCGCTCGCGGCCGATCTGCGACAGCGGCGGGTGGTACAGCAGCACGCAATGGCTGACGGCGCTGCCGCGGCCCACCCGGCCACGCAACTGGTGCAGCTGGGCCAGGCCGAGGCGCTCGGGGTTTTCGATGATCATCAGGCTGGCATTGGGCACGTCCACGCCCACCTCGATGACGGTGGTGGCGACCAGCAACTGCAGGTTGCCGGCCTTGAACTCGGCCATGATCTCGGCCTTTTCCGCCGGCTTCATGCGGCCGTGGATCAGCCCGACCCGCAGTTCACCCAAGGCGCTGCCCAGCTCCTCGTAAGTGCTTTCGGCTGCTTGGCAGGTCAGTTCCTCGGACTCTTCGATCAGCGTGCACACCCAGTACGCCTGGCGCCCTTCAGCGCAGGCGGCGCGTACCCGTTCGACCACTTCGAAACGCCGGCTGTCGGCCACCAGCACGGTGTTCACCGGCGTGCGCCCAGGCGGCAGCTCGTCGAGCACCGAGGTGTCCAGGTCGGCGTAGGCACTCATGGCCAGGGTGCGCGGAATGGGGGTGGCGGTCATGATCAGCTGGTGTGGGCACAGCTCGCCGGCTACGCCTTTCTTGCGCAGCGCCAGGCGTTGCTGCACGCCGAAACGGTGCTGTTCGTCGATGATGGCCAAGGCCAGGTGCTTGAACTTCACCTCGTCCTGGAACAGGGCGTGGGTGCCGACCACCATCGGGGCGCCATTGGCGATCTGCTCGAGCGACGCCGCCCGGGCCTTGCCCTTGAGTTTGCCGGCCAGCCAGGCCACCTCCAGACCCAAAGGCTCCAGCCAGCGCTTGAAGGTGATGTAGTGCTGTTCGGCAAGGATCTCGGTGGGGGCCATCAATGCCACCTGATAACCAGCCTCCAGGGCCTGCAACGCGGCCAGCGCGGCGACCACGGTCTTGCCGGCACCCACGTCGCCTTGCACCAGGCGCATCATCGGCTCGTGCTGGCTGAGGTCGTAGGCAATTTCGTTGGCGACGCGCTGCTGCGCGCCGGTCGGCTGGAAGCCCAAATTGGCCAGGTATTGCGCCGGCAGCCGGGTGGCCTTGGGCAACACTGGCGCACGCAGGCTGCGCAGGCTCTCGCGCAGGCGCTGTTGCGACAGCTGGTGGGTGAGCAGCTCTTCGAATGCCAGGCGGTGCTGAGCCCAGTGGTGGCCCAGGGCCAACTCCTCGACGTCGGCGTCGGCGGGCGGGTTGTGCAGGTAGCGGATGGCGTCATCCAGCGGCGCCAGCTGGTAGTCGCGGGCCAGTTCGTCGGGCAGCCAGTCGGGCAGGCTGCGCGGGCCGAGCAGGCTCAGGCTCTGTTGGCACAGTTGGCGCAGGCGTTGCTGGGTGAGGCCCTCGGTAGACGGGTAGATCGGGGTGAGGGTTTGGTCGACCGGCGGTGGCGGTTCGTCACCGTTCAATGCGCGGTACTCCGGGTGGTAGATCTCCAGCCCGGAAGCGCCCGGGCGAGCTTCGCCGTAGCAGCGCAGGTGGGTGCCGCGCTTGAGTCCTTCCTTTTGCGCGTTGCTGAAATGGTAGAAGCGCAAGCTCAACACGCCACTGCCGTCACCCAGGCGTACCACCAGGCTGCGACGCTTGCCCATGGTCACGTCGGCACCGCTGACCACCCCCTCGATCACCGCGTCCTGGCCTGGGCGCAGCTGGCCGATCGGAACCACGCGGGTGCGGTCCTGATAGCGCAGGGGCAGGTGGAACAGCACGTCCTGCAAGTTTTCCAGGCCGACCTTGGCGAGCTTTTCGGCCATGGCCTCGCCAACACCCTTGAGCACGGTGACCGGGACGTTCGACAGCTCCGTCATGACTCAGGCCGTTTGTTCTGCAGGGGCCTTGGCTACCGAGCACAGGCGGATCGAGTCGGCGAGGATCTCGATGGCCTTTGGCCGTGGGAAGCTGGCGCGCCAGGCGATGGCCACGGTGCGGAACGGTGCCGGGGCGGTCAGCGGGCGGACTTCGATGACCCCAGGCGCGTAGTGGTGGCTGTGCACCGCCGACAGCGGCAGGATAGACACGCCAAGGCCGGACGCTACCATGTGGCGGATGGTTTCCAGCGAGCTGGATTCGACCGTGGTGTGCCGCGACCCTTCACCCCCCTTGTTCAGGGTAGGGCAGGCTTCCAGCACCTGGTCACGGAAGCAGTGACCTTCACCCAGCAGCAACAGGCTCTTGTCGTTGAGCATGGCGGTGTCGATGGTCTTTTTGGCCGTCCATGGGTGGTCGGCAGGCATCAGCGCGCAGAACGGTTCGTCGTAGAGGGGCAGGGTGAGCACATCGGCTTCATTGAACGGCAGGGCGATGATCACCGCGTCCAGCTCGCCATTGCGCAGCTTCTCGCGCAGCACATGGGTGAAGTTTTCTTCGATGTACAGCGGCATCTGCGGTGCCACGCGGTGCAGTTGCGGGATCAGGTGCGGGAACAGGTAGGGGCCCACGGTGTAGATGGCACCGACCTTGAGCGGCGCAGTCAGCTGGTTCTTGCCAGCCTGGGCCAGTTCGCGAATGCCCTGGGCCTGCTCCAGTACCTTTTGTGCCTGGGCAACGATGCTCTCGCCGACGGGGGTCAGGCGGACCGCGCTTTTGCTGCGTTCGAAGATCAGAACGCCAAGCTCATCCTCAAGCTTCTTCACACCGACCGACAGGGTCGGCTGGCTCACGTGGCAGCGCTCGGCGGCATGGCCGAAGTGCTGT
The DNA here is from genome assembly GCF_000190455.2 of Pseudomonas sp. TJI-51. Taxonomy (NCBI): domain Bacteria; kingdom Pseudomonadati; phylum Pseudomonadota; class Gammaproteobacteria; order Pseudomonadales; family Pseudomonadaceae; genus Pseudomonas; species Pseudomonas sp. TJI-51. The sequence goes on along the minus strand of NZ_AEWE02000039.1, from coordinate 12,278 downwards.
TCCTGGGCGAGTGTGACGATGTAGCGTAGTTCTGTGAGGGTCATAACGTGCGTCCATGAAGTTGCGGCCCCAGCATAGCGGCTGCAATCGATAGACGCACGTTATCAGACTTGCCGATTTGTGACAGAAACAAAAGTCTTAGCGGCGATCCAGCGAGTAGACGAAGGGCGCCACGACTTCGATGGTGCCATTGTTCAACAACTCGGGTGGCGGCTTTGGCACTTTGCCGGCGCGGCGGATCATTTCCATGGTCGCGCGGTCCAGCGCGGCACTGCCCGACCCACCGGCCATCGAATACGACACCACCTTGCCCTCGGCGTCGACCACGAAGCGCAGGCGGTTGATGCCTTGCAGGCCACGGCGGCGCGCGTCTTCCGGGTACCGTTTGTACTTGGCCAGGTGGCGCAGCAGGTCACTCTGCCAGGTCGGCAGGGCGTTGCTGTTGGACGCGATGCTCGGGGCCGGTGCCGCGGACTTCTGCGGTGGCGTATTGCTCGGCGGCGCGTCGACGGTCTGCTCGGTCGGCGGTGCTTCCTTCGGCGGCTCAGGCTTCTTCTCAGGCTTGGGCGGCTGGGGCTTGGCCTTCGGCTTGGGCGGCTTGGGGATGGCGATCTTCGGCTTGGGTGCCTCCACCAGCTTCGGCAAAGGTGGTTCCTCTACCGGTGCAGGTGGCTGCGGCGCCGCTTTCGGGGGCGGCGGTGGCGCGGGTTCCGGCAGCGGTGCCAGTTCGACCATCATGGCTGCTGGCGGCAACTCGATGGCCTGGGGCACAGACCAGTTGAGCGTCAGCAGCACGGCGACCACGTGCACGCCCAGCACGATCGCCAGGCTGCCAGCGTAGCGCGCCATGTTTGAGCGCGGTTTTGTCATTTCTTGGCTGCCGTCTCGAGACCTACCAGGCCGACTTTCAGGTAGCCGGCCGAGCGCATGTTGTTCATCACTTCCATCAGGTCACCGTAATCCACGCCTTTGTCGGCCTGGAAGAAGATGGTGGTTTCCTTGTCACCCTTGGTCTTGGCGTCGAGCATCGGGCCAAGCTGGTCGGGTGCCGGGACCTGATCGTCGCCGACGTACAGCTTCTGGTCTGCCTTCACGCTGACGAACACCGGCTTCTCGGGCCTCGGCGCCGGTTTGGCGGTCGAGGCCGGCAGGTCGACCTTGATATCGACTGTGGCCAGGGGGGCGGCAACCATGAAGATGATCAGCAGTACCAGCATTACGTCGATGAACGGCGTAACGTTGATTTCGTGGTTTTCGGCGAGGTCGTCGCCACCTTCGTTGAGATGCAGGCCCATGGCTTACCCCACTTTCACCATGTGCGGGGCGGCGCGCTCGCTGCCTTGGTGGTCCAGATCGCGGCTGACCAGCAGCAGTACCTGGGCGGAAGCATCGGACACCTGAGCCTTGTAGCCGGCAATGGAACGGGCGAAGACGTTGTAGATGACCACGGCCGGGATTGCCGCGACCAGGCCCAGGGCGGTGGCCAGCAGGGCTTCGGCGATACCCGGGGCGACCACGGCAAGGTTGGTGGTCTGGGTCTTGGCGATACCGATGAAGCTGTTCATGATGCCCCAGACGGTGCCGAACAGGCCGACGAACGGGGCGGTGGAACCAATGGTGGCGAGTACGCCGGTGCCGCTGCTCATGTTACGGCCGCTGGCATGCACCAGGCGCTCCAGGCGGAAGCTGACGCGTTCCTTGATACCCTCTTTCTCGCGGGCATTGGCCGACAGGCGCATCTCTTCAAGGGCGTCGTGCACCAGGGTATGGGCCAGCGTGCCTTCCTTGCTGGAGACTTCGCTGGCATCTTTCAGCGTGGTGGCCTTCTTCAGCTGGGCGATTTCGCCACGCAGGCGGCGTTTGGCGCCCATCAGCTCGAAGCCTTTGGCGATCCAGATGGTCCAAGTGATGATGGAGGCGATAGCCAGGCCGATCATGACGATCTTCACCACGATGTCGGCGTTCTTGTACATGCCCCATGGGGACAGGTCGTGGGCCATGCCCAGCGAGGTATCTTCAACCAGGGCTTCGACGCTTGGGTCTGCTGCAGCTGGTGCACCGGCAGTGGCGCTGGTGGCGGGTGCTTCGCCAGCCGGGGCGGTGCTCGGGGCAGCAGCGGCAGTGGCGGCGGCCGGCGTGGTGGTATTGGCGGTTGGCTCATCGGCCATGGCTGCCGGGGCCAGCACCAGGCTGAGCGTCAGCGCGGCGATGGCGCGCCAGGCGCGCGACTGGGTTGGCGAAGCGGAGGGTTTAGTACGTGTCATGCTGGCCGGACCTGATGAAGAGAAAAGACGAACGTTCTCCAAGGCCTCGAGGCGGGCCGAGAACAACTTGGTCGCCATTATTGCAAGTAATTCTTGTTAACAAAAGTAATATTGTAGCTTTTTTCGCCTATGGTCTAGCCATCCATCGTATAGCGTGGTTGGGCTGATCAGTTGGTTCAGGGAGTTTTGTGATGTCAGACCTTTCCGTGATGGTGGTGGGTTGTGGTGATGTAGGCGGGCGCTTGGCCCGGCAGATGCTGGCACGTGGCTGGCAGGGCAGCGGTCTGCGCCGTTCGGTGGGGCAATTGCCTGCGGGGGTTCACCCGGTGGCTGCGGACTTGGCCGAGCCCTCGCTGCCAGCCGCATGGCCACGGGGTACGCTGGACTACCTGGTGTACTGCGTGGCGGCCAGCCAGCATGACGAGGCGGGTTACCGGGCGGCCTATGTCGACGGTTTACGCCATGTGCTGGCCTGGCTGGCCGAGCGTGGCCAACGGCCGCGCCGCTTGCTGTTCGTGTCAAGCAGTAGCGTGTATGCGCAGAAGGACGGCGAGTGGGTTGAGGAAGGGTCGGCGACCGAGCCCGAGGGGTATTCGGGGCGGGTGATGCTGGAAGCGGAGCGCTTGGCTCTTGGCAGCGGCATACCGGCGAGTGTGGTGCGCCTCACTGGCATCTACGGCCCCGGCCGCGAGTGGCTGCTGAGCCAGGTACGCCAAGGCTATCGGGTGGCTGAGCAGCCGCCGCTGTACGGCAACCGTATTCATGCCGAAGATGCTGCCAGCTTGCTGGCGTTTCTGCTGCAGGAAGATGCTGATGGCAAGGCGTTGGACGACTGTTACATCGGGGTTGACGATGATCCGGCACCGCTGGCCGATGTGGTGGCCTGGTTGCGGGCCTACCTGGGGGTTACCGAGTGGTCAGATGAACAGCGCGTGCGGCGTACCGGTAGCAAGCGCTGCAGCAACGCACGGGTGAAGGCGTTGGGCTGGGCACCGGTGTATCCGAGTTACAAGGAAGGCTACGCAGCCATCCTGGCGGCGAAAGCCTGACCACACCCTTGACGCGACTTCTGTAGGCGCGGCCTGGCGTTGCGATTGGGCTGCAACGCAGCCCTGGCAATCCACGCGCCGACGCTGATGCCCTGGTGCCGTGTTGCGGCCCTGTCGCGAAACAAGGCCGCTGCTGCAGGCTTCAGTTTTTTTCCAGCAACCACTGGCGCTTGCCCGCTGCCAGTTGGGGCATGTCATCAGCCTGGGCACGGTTCACCGCCTGGAAGATCTCCAGCTTGTCGCCGTCACGCTTGATGATGAAAGGCGCACCCCGTTGGTTGCGCTCCAGCCACAGGCTGTCGTTGCTGCCGCCCATGGTGGCGCAGTCGCCGGCCAGGCACAGGGCGAAACGGTCTGGCCCAGGCAAGCCAGTGACGTTGCCGGTATCGCTGAAGCGTACTTTTCCGCCTTGGCCCTGGCCTTCGAGAATGGTCCATTCACCGCCCAGATACGCTTGGTACAGGGCTTTTTCAAAGCTGCTGCCCAGCGAGGCGTTGGCGGTGGCAGAGGGTTGTACGCGGACAAAAGCCTGCTTTGCGCCGCTCTGGTCTGTGGTCAGCAGTTCGTCACCGTCCAGCGCAAGCTGCTCGGTCTGGCCACCGTCAAAGTTGGCCTGCAATTGCTTGTCGAGCGTGACCAGCTGGCCGTCCGCCGCTTCGAAGCCATTGCTGTAGCTGGCCTGCTGGTTGGCGACGTCGAGCTTCCACTCGAATACCGGACCATTTTCATTGAGGGCCTGGCGCAGGCTGTCGCCCTTTACCGCGGCCTTGATCGCAGCCTGGTTGATCCAGGTGCCGTTGAAATCTTCGGGTTTGTGGCTGGCGCAGCCGCTCAGGAGCAGGGCTGCCAGCGCGAGGGGCAGTGCGTGACGCATGTCGGGAAACCTTGCGCAGGAGAGGGGCGACGGGCAGGGTGCCCGTCGCCCAAGGCATCATTCGATGACCAGGATGGCGTCCATTTCGACCTGGGCGCCTTTTGGCAGCGCGGCAACGCCAATCGCGGCGCGGGCTGGGTAAGGCTGTTCGAAGTAGCGGCCCATCACCTCGTTGACCTTGGCGAAGTGGCTCAGGTCAGTCAGGAAGATGTTCAGCTTGACGATGTCCTTGAACGAACCGCCGGCAGCCTCAGCCACGGCCTTGAGGTTCTCGAATACCTGCACGGTCTGGGCTTCGAAGCCTTCGACCAGCTCCATGGTCTTCGGGTCCAGCGGGATCTGGCCGGACATGTACACGGTATTGCCGGCCTTGATCGCCTGCGAGTAGGTACCGATAGCGGCGGGGGCCTTGTCGCTGTTGATGACGGTCTTGCTCATGATGACTCCTTGCGGTTGGCGGACTACGTACGCATGCGGGTGATGCGGACCACACCGGTCAAGGTACGCAGCTTCTTGATCACACGGGCCAGGTGCACGCGATCGTGTACGCTGACCACCAGTTGGACCACGCTGATACGGCCGTCGCGCTCGTCCATGCTGATTTTCTCGATATTGCCGTCGGCCGCGTTGACGCTGCTGGCAAGCAGGGCAATCAGGCCGCGCTGGTGCTCCAGTTCGACCCGCAGTTCGACATTGAACTCGCCGGTGATGTCCTTGGCCCAGGAAAGCTGCACGCATTTTTCCGGGTTGTGGCGGATTTCACTGATGTTGCGGCAGTTCTCCAGGTGCACGACCATGCCCTTGCCTGCCGACAGGTGGCCGACGATCGGGTCGCCCGGGATGGGTGTACAGCACTTGGCATAACTCAGTACCAGCCCCTCGGTACCGCGGATCGCCAGCGGCCCTTCCGGTGCTGGCAACTGTTCGCCTTCGGCTGACAGCAGGCGGCGCGCAACCACATACGCCATGCGGTTGCCCAGGCCGATATCTTCGAGCAGGTCTTCGATCAGTTCCAGGCGGTACTCCGCCAGGATCGCCTGGATACGTTCCTGAGGGATCTTCTCCAGGCTGCTGTCGAAGCCGGTGAGCACCTTGTTCAGCAGGCGTTCGCCCAGGCTGATGGATTCGGACCGGCGCTGCTGCTTGAGCGCGTGGCGGATGTGCGTGCGCGCCTTGCCGGTAACCACGAAGTTGAGCCAGGCGGGGTTTGGCCGGGCGCCCGGGGCGCTGACGATTTCCACCGTGGACCCGCTCTGCAGCGGTTCGGACAACGGCGCCAGGCGGCGATTGATACGGCAGGCGATGCAACTGTTGCCGACATCGGTGTGTACCGCGTAAGCGAAGTCGACGGCCGTCGAGCCTTTGGGCAGCTCCATGATGCGGCCCTTGGGCGTGAACACGTAGACCTCGTCCGGGAACAGGTCGATCTTCACGCTTTCGATGAACTCCAGCGAGTTGCCAGCACGCTGCTGCAGCTCGAGGATGCCTTTGACCCACTGGCGGGCACGGGCGTGGCTGCCCTTGGGTTGCTCGTCGTCGTTGGACTTGTACAGCCAATGCGCCGCGATGCCGTTGTTGGCCATCTCTTCCATCTCGCGGGTGCGGATCTGGATTTCGATGGGCACGCCATGCATACCGAACAGCGTGGTGTGCAACGACTGGTAACCGTTGGCCTTGGGGATCGCGATGTAGTCCTTGAAACGGCCGGGCAGCGGCTTGTACAGGTTATGCACGGCGCCGAGCACACGGTAGCAGGTATCGACTTTGTCAACGATGACGCGGAAGGCGTACACGTCCATGATCTCGTTGAAGGCGCGGCGCTTGCCGCGCATCTTCTTGTAGATGCCATAGAGGTGCTTCTGCCGGCCGCTGATTTCGCCTTCGATGCCATCGGCAGCCAGGCAGTTGGCCAGCGAGTGCTCGATCTTGGCGACGATTTCCTTGCGGTTGCCACGAGCGCTTTTCACCGCACGGTGAATCAGCGACGAGCGCATGGGGTGCATGGCCTTGAAGCCGAGGTCTTCGAACTCCACGCGCACCGTATGCATGCCCAGGCGATTGGCGATGGGGGCGTAGATTTCGAGGGTTTCCTTGGCGATGCGCCGGCGCTTTTCACCGGACAGCACTTCAAGGGTGCGCATGTTGTGCAGGCGGTCAGCCAGCTTGACCAGGATCACGCGGATATCGCGCGCCATGGCCATGGCCATTTTCTGAAAGTTTTCAGCCTGCGCCTCGGCCTTGGTTTCGAAGTTCATCTGGGTCAGCTTGCTGACCCCGTCAACCAGCTCGGCCACGGTCTCGCCAAATTGCTGGCTGAGGGCTTCCTTGGCGATACCGGTGTCTTCGATCACATCGTGCAGCATGGCCGCCATCAGGCTTTGATGGTCCATGTGCATGTCGGCGAGGATGCTGGCCACGGCCAGCGGGTGGGTCACGTAGGGCTCGCCGCTGCGGCGGCGCTGCCCGTCGTGGGCCTGTTCGGCGTAGAAATAGGCGCGCCGGACCAGGTTGACCTGTTCAGGGCCAAGATAGGTCGACAGCCGTTCGGCCAAGGCTTCTATACCCGGCATGGGTTTACCTCCTGCCGAGGAAGAGGGCCTTGCGCCGTGCGACGTCGACCTGGCATCAATCAGACAGCCTCGTTGTTCTCGTCCTCGAACGCGGCGAACACCGGATCCTCGGTGACGATCTCTTCAGCGGCGATGAATTCGTTGGTGACGATGCCTTCGGCGATTTCACGCAGGGCAACGACGGTAGGCTTGTCGTTTTCCCACGCTACGCGTGGTTCCTTGCCGCCGGTCGCCAGCTGGCGAGCGCGCTTGGTCGAGAGCATGACCAGCTCAAAGCGGTTATCCACGTGTTCCAGGCAGTCTTCAACAGTTACGCGGGCCATGGTCTTCCTCAGTAGCAAATGCGGTGGGCGTGCAGCCCAATAGTGGGCAGGCGGACTCGATAGTATAAAAATTCACCAGCCAATAGGGAAGCGCTGTTTTGCCGAGCAGCGTCATCCCCAAGCCTGCCACCGCACCCTGCAGGCGCGGTTTCAGCCGCGAAAGGGCCGAAACAGACACCCTCGACGCATGAGCCTGACGATAACCTCAGAGCATCGCACCGCGCAACCTCGGGGTCAGCTCTTCGAACAAGGTCTGCACCGAGCGCAGCGCCCGGCAGTCCGGGCGGGTCAGCAGCCACAGCTGGGTGTCGCAGCCGGCCAGCGGCCCGCTGAGCGCATCGACGCCGGGCAGCGCATGCACCATGTAGTCCGGCAGCGCCGCCACGCCCAACCCGGCGGTCACCAACTGAGCGATGGTCGACATGCTGCTGCACTGGTAGCGCGGGCTCAACCCAGGGTGCTGCTGGTTGCGCCAGACCACCGTGGGGTGGTCCTGCATGGAGTCGTCAGGGGCGATCCACGGGGTGCTGGCAGGCGATTCGGCCAGCCGCTCGCGCCACTGCGGCTGGCCGCAGATGACATAGGACGTCGAGCCCAGGTTGCGGCCCACCAGGTGTTCAGGCGGTGTATTGGTCAGGCGCAGGGCAATGTCGGCGTCGCGCCGGCTGAGGTTGGCGAAGGTGTTGGAGGTGCCCATTTCCAGCGACAGCGCCGGGTAGTTGGGCATGAACTCGGCCAGCGCCGGCAGCAGCAGGCTGTGCATGACCGCCTCGGTACAGGTCAGGCGCACCGTGCCGCTGACCACTTGCTCGCCACTGGTCATGGCAATGCGCGCGGCCTCCAGCGCCTGCTCGGCACGCTCGGCCTGCTCGGCCAGGGCCTGGGCAGTATCGGTTGGCAGGTAGCCTTTGCGGCTTTTCACGAACAGCGCAGTACCGAGGGCCGATTCCAGCCGGCGTATCGAGCGGAAGACCGTCGATACGTCAACTTTGAGCAACTCGGCGGCCTTCGCCAGCGAGCGGCCACGCTCCAGTGCCAGGACCAGAGTGAGGTCGGCGTGGGTGATCTGATATTGCATTGGTGCACGCTCTGCTTGCCGAATTGCCAATGTCTGTTGCATCAGGGCCATTTTATAGTGAAACCGCCCCCCGGAATCAATGCGCCCGGTCGGGTCAACAATCCCCACGATGGGAAGTGAAAAGAACAACAGCTGCAACCATCGTCGCCCATGAGGCGCCAGCCGTACCCCCCACATCGCCGCAGCAAATCAAAGGATGTACAGCCATGACGTCGGTCACCCCGTGCGCCAGTTCTTCCAGCGAGATGAAAGACTTCCTCCAGGCCCATCCGGACACGCAGTACGTCGACCTGCTGATCTCCGACATGAACGGCGTGGTACGCGGCAAGCGCATCGAGCGAGCCAGCCTGCACAAGGTGTACGAAAAGGGCATCAACCTGCCGGCGTCGCTGTTCGCCCTGGACATCAACGGCTCCACCGTGGAAAGCACCGGCCTTGGCCTGGACATCGGCGATGCCGACCGTATCTGCTTCCCGATCCCTGGCACGTTATCGGATGAGCCGTGGCAGAAGCGCCCCACAGCCCAGTTGCTGATGACCATGCACGAACTGGATGGCCAGCCGTTTTTCGCCGACCCGCGGGAAGTGCTGCGCCAGGTGGTCAGCAAGTTCGACGACCTGGGCCTGGCCATCTGTGCCGCCTTCGAGCTTGAGTTCTACCTGATCGACCAGGACAACCTCAATGGCCGCCCGCAACCGCCGCGCTCGCCGATTTCCGGCAAGCGCCCGCAATCGACCCAGGTGTACCTGATCGACGACCTCGACGAATATGCAGATTGCCTGCAGGACATGCTCGAAGCCGCCAAGGAGCAGGGGCTGCCGGCGGACGCCATCGTCAAGGAAAGTGCCCCGGCGCAGTTCGAGGTCAACCTGCACCACGTTGCCGACCCGCTGAAAGCCTGCGACTACGCGATCTTGCTGAAACGGCTGATCAAGAACGTGGCCTACGACCATGAAATGGACACCACCTTCATGGCCAAGCCCTACCCAGGCCAGGCAGGCAACGGCCTGCACGTGCACATCTCGCTGCTGGACAAGAAAACCGGCAAGAACATCTTCGCCAGTGACGACCCGCTGCAGAGCGATACCCTGCGTCACGCCATTGGTGGGGTGCTGGAGACGATGCCGGCATCGATGGCTTTCCTGTGCCCGAACATCAACTCCTACCGCCGCTTCGGCGCCCAGTTCTACGTGCCCAATGCGCCGAGCTGGGGCCTGGACAACCGTACGGTAGCCGTCCGCGTGCCCACCGACAGCAGCGACAACGTGCGCCTTGAGCACCGCGTGGCCGGCGCCGACGCCAACCCGTACCTGATGCTGGCGGCCATCCTGGCCGGCGTGCATCACGGCCTCACCAACCAGGTCGAACCCCAGGCGCCGATCGAAGGCAACTCCTACGAGCAACTCGAACAGAGCCTGCCGAACAACCTGCGCGATGCCTTGCGTGCGTTGGACGACAGTGAGGTGCTCAACCAATACATCAGCCCGGACTACATCGATATCTTCGTGGCCTGCAAGGAAAGCGAACTGGCCGAGTTCGAAGTGTCGATTTCCGACCTCGAGTACAACTGGTACCTGCACACGGTGTAAGCCCATGAGCGCAACTGCGGTCCCCTTGATCGGTGTCAGCGCCTGCCGCCAGCAGGTGGGGAAGAACTCGTCGCACACGGTTGGCGACAAGTATGTCGAGGCGGCCGCGTTTGCCGGCCTGCCGCTGATTCTGCCGGCCCGTGACGGTGGCAGCGACACGCAAGCGTTGCTGGCCTGCCTGCACGGCATTGTTTTTACGGGCTCGCCTTCAAATATCGAACCGCATCATTACAATGGCGCCCCCAGTGCCGCGGGCACCCTTCATGACCTGGCGCGTGACCGGCTGACCTTGCCGCTGCTGCAGGCGGCGATCGCCGCCGGTGTGCCGGTGTTGTGCATTTGCCGTGGTTATCAGGAACTGAACGTGGCCCTGGGGGGCAGCCTGCACCAGCGTGTGCAAGAGCTGCCTGGCTACCTGGACCATCGCGAGCCCGAGGGCGCGCCCCTGGAGGTGCAGTACGGCCTTCGGCACCCGGTGTTCGTAGAGCCTGGTGGCTTGTTCGAGCGCCTGGGGCTGGCAGCGCAGTTCGAGGTCAACTCGCTGCACAGCCAGGGCATCGAGCGCCTGGCTTCGTGCCTGCGGGTCGAAGCGCGGGCCCCGGACGGCCTCATCGAAGCGGTGTCCATGCCCGGTGCGCCGGGCTTCGTCCTTGGCGTGCAGTGGCACCCAGAGTGGCGGTTCAGCGAAAACCCGGTCTCGCTGCGCCTGTTTCAGGCGTTTCGCGAGGCCTGCATTGCCTATGCAGCACGGGAGGGCGCACGGCTGACGCGCCCCTGACAGCAAGTTTTCAATGAGTGAAAGCGGGCCTTGTGCGCAAGGCCTGTAAGAACAATTCCAAAACTTACGGCAAATACTCATGAGCAATTACACCGAAGCCGCCCGCCCACCCGACGTGGCGGCCGAAGCGGGCAACAATCAGCGCAGCAAAGGCCTGGCCAAGGGTCGCCTGGGCTTGCTGGCCAGCGTGGTACTGGGCATCTCCACCATCGCCCCGGTCTATACCCTCACCGGCGCACTGGGCCCTACCGTGCGTGAGGTAGGAGCACACCTGCCAGCCGTGTTCATCGTCGGCTTCCTGCCAATGCTGCTGGTAGCCTTGGGTTACCGTGAACTGAACTCGGCAGAGCCGGACAGCGGCACCTCCTTTACCTGGTCGGCGCGCGCCTTCGGGCCGATGATCGGCTGGATCGGGGGGTGGGGGCTGGTGGTTGCCACCACCATCGTGCTGTCCAACCTGGCGGGGGTGGCGGTCGACTTCTTCTACCTGTTCCTCGGCCAGATCACCGGCAGGCACGCGCTGGCGGGGCTGGCCGACAACCTGTTGATCAACATCGTCACCTGTTGTGTGTTCATCGCCCTGGCGGTGTGGATCTGCTGCCGGGGCATGGCCACCACCATGACCGTGCAGTATGGCCTGGTGGCCCTGCAATTGCTGGTGTTGGTCGGCTTCGCTTTCGCCGCGTTCGGCGGCACCACCGCGCCACCGCCGATGGCGTTCGACCTGGCCTGGTTCAACCCATTCGGCGTGGAGTCGTTCTCGGCCTTTGCCGCGGGCTTGTCGCTGTCGATCTTCATCTTCTGGGGTTGGGATACCTGCCTGACCGTCAGCGAAGAGTCGGTTGGCAGTGAAGAGGTGCCGGGCAAGGCTGCCACCCTGACCGTCATGCTGATCCTCGGCCTGTACCTGTTCACTGCCATTGCCACCCTGCAGTTTGCCGGCATTAGCGAAACGGGCCTGGGGCTCAACAACCCGCGCATCCAGGAGAACGTGTTTGCCCACCTGGCCGGCCCGGTGATGGGGCCGCTGGCGATCCTGATGTCCATTGCCGTGCTGGCCAGTACCGCAGCCTCGTTGCAATCGACCTTCGTGGCGCCGGCGCGCACGCTGCTGGCCATGGGTTATTACGGCGCAGTACCGCCGAAGTTCGCCAGTGTTTGCCCACGCTCGCAGACCCCACGCTACGCCACCATTTGTGCAGGTGTGGCGGCGGGCCTGTTCTACGTGACCATGCGTACGCTGAGCGAGAACGTGTTGGCCGATACCATCACTGCGCTGGGCATGATGATCTGTTTCTACTATTCGCTGACGGCGTTTGCCTGCGTCTGGTATTTCCGCGGCAGCCTGTTCAGCAGCGTGCGCCACTTCTTCATGCGTGGCATGTGCCCGCTGGTGGGTGGGGTGATTCTGTCGGTGATCTTCGCGCGTACCGCCATCGACAGCGCGTCGCCGGACTTCGGCAGCGGTTCGCATGTCGGCGGGGTGGGGCTGGTGTTCGTGATTGCCGCGATCATCTCGGTGCTGGGCATCGGGCTGATGATGCTGTCACGCCTGCGTGCGCCGGCGTATTTCCTGGGGGCTACCCTGCGCCAGCAGGCCACCCTGCCTTTGCAGGAATAAAGCAAGGGGCCGCGTTGCGGCCCAATCGCCGGCAAGCCAGCTCCCACGGGGATCGCATCAGGGCTGACAGGTGTTTGCCACAAGGTATGCAGCGCCTGTTAGAGCGAGCGCCGCCCGCGCGGCGCATCGCGA
>NZ_AEWE02000038.1:18476-34338 GCF_000190455.2 Pseudomonas sp. TJI-51 | reverse complement strand
CCACCGTAGGAGCGAGCGCAGCTCGCGATGCGCCGCGCGGGCGGCGCTCGATCTCACAGGCGCTGAAGATACTGCGGCTACCCTTGCCCGAAACCAGAGAATCTCCCACAGGGGCTGTTGTCGTCGATGCGCCCCCGCGGTGCCGCTCGTCCAGTGACCGGCACTCTCTGGCGGGGAGCGTTTCAACCGTTCAGGTACAACTGCAGGAGTGAACACCATGCCACGCGGCGACAAAGGCAAGTACACCGAAAAACAGAAGCGCAAGGCCGAGCACATCGAGCACGCCTATGAGGATAAAGGCCTGGCCAAAGAGGAAGCCGAAGCGCGCGCCTGGGCCACGGTCAACAAGCAATCCGGCGGCGGTGAAAAGCAAGGCGGTTCAGGGAACAGCACCTCTGCCAGCGAGAAGAAAACCGCCCGCGCCGATTCGGCCAGGCGGGCAGCACACACCCGCCACGGGCACGCGCGCGCATCCAGCAGCTCACTGGAAAGCCAGACAAAGGAAAGCCTGCTGAAGGAAGCCCGCAGCAAAGCCATAAAAGGCCGCTCCAGCATGACCAAGGCCGAACTGATCGCCGCCCTGCGCAACCACGGCTGATCGCTACCCTCCCTCCTTGGTGAGGGCCCACCGTACGTGACTAGACCATGCCGGCGATCTCCGCAGCATCGGCATCCGGGCAGCGGTTGCGACAGTCACACTCGAATTCCGCCTGGGCTCGGGTGGCAAAGTTCAGGCTCAAACGCACCTTGTCTTGCGTATCGTAGAGGTCGTAACCCTCGCCCAATGCAGCGGGAAAGCCAAGCCGCCGAGGCTGAACCTCTTTTTTCAGCGGCACTGCGGGAACCACAACGAAGCGTGTTTGCATGATCATCCCTCTGCGGCCGTGATTTAGTATTAGTACCGCTAGGTGAAAGCATCAAGAAGACTCATGCAATATTTTGGGTCAGCGGTCTGCACGCCGAGGCGTCATTCTCCAGCAACCGCTCTGCGCCCGGCGTTTCATCGATGGCACTGATGTTCACTATCACGCCGTTCGCCTGTCGGCCGCCCACACCCACCCCTATAATCCCCGGCCAATCCCCCCTCCCGCGCCTGCTACAGGCGTCATCCCTCCTTGGAAGTCACCACCATGCCAAGTGCCAGCCAGGCCCCACGGGGCCGTCCTGAACATAATCAACAGAGCGTGACCCAGCAGTGGCTGGCGATCCTCTCGGTCGCCATTGGCGCCTTCGCCCTGGTCACCAGCGAATTTCTGCCGGTGGGCGTTCTCAACGATGTCGCCAGCGACTTGGGTATCAGTGCAGGCTTCGCCGGCCTGATGGTCACCTTGCCCGGCATCATGGCCGCGCTGGCCGCCCCGGCCATTTCCGTGGGCGTTGGCGCGCTGGACCGGCGCTACCTGCTGATCGGCCTGACGCTGATCATGATCATCGCCAACAGCATCGTCGCCTATGCGGGCGACTTCAGCCTGCTACTGGTCGGCCGGGTACTGCTGGGTGTCAGCATCGGCGGATTCTGGGCCACGGCCATCGCCCTCAGCGGGCGCCTGGCCCCTGAGGGCGTTGGCGTGGCCAAGGCCAACTCGATCATCATGGCCGGGGTGACCCTGGCGACGGTGGTGGGCGTGCCGGTAGGCACCTGGCTAAGCGGCCTGCTGGGCTGGCGAATGACCTTCCTGGTGACTGCACTGGTGGGCGTGCCCGTGCTCCTGGCGCAGGTGTTGCTGCTGCCGCGGCTGTTGCCCGAAAAAGCCATTGGTGTGCGCGACCTGCCGGCGCTGTTCATCAACCCGCAAGCGCGCGTTGGCCTGATCGCCGTGCTGTTGATTGGCCTGGCGCATTTTGCCGCCTACACCTATGTAGCGCCGTTCTTCAAACAGAACGCCGGCTTCGACGGCCCGACCATCGGTTCATTGTTGCTGCTGTATGGCGTGGCCGGGTTCATGGGCAATATCTTCGCCGGCTTCGCCGCCAACCGCAGTGTGCGCCATTCGCTGATGCTGGTGGCACTGCTGATCGCCGCCAGCACAGCGCTGTTTCCGTACTTCGCCACCGGCCTGACCGGCGCGGCGATGCTGATTGCGCTGTGGGGGTTCGCCTTCGGCGCGTTCCCGGCCTGCGCCAATATATGGATGTTCGTGGTCGCGCCCAAGGATGTCGAGCGGGGCATGCCGCTGTTCGTGGCCTTGTTCCAGGTGATCATTGCCGTAGGCTCGTTTTTTGGCGGCCAAGTGGTGGACCACATGGGCACCGCAGTGCTCTTGAGCCTGGCCACGGCCCTGGTGGGCTGTGGCTTCGTCACCGTGCTGGTGCTGGGGCGCAACGTCAGTAACGGCTTGGCCGAGCAACCTGCGTAAATGGCCGAGCGGGGTTGGCGGCCCTTGCCCCCGCATCGGCAAGTTGTCCTCCGTTTAGCTGAACAACCGGGCCAGGCACGCCAGCTTCTTCTTGTAAGAGCGGCGTGCCTCCAGTGCCTGCTCCAGGCTGACTTTCAGAAAGCGTGCCTGCTGATTCGGCTGCATCTGCCCGATCAGGTCGAGGTCGGCGCTGATCACCGTGCCAATCATGGCGTAGCCACCGCCCGATACGGCATCCCGGTGCAGAATGATCGGCTCCAGCCCGGCCGGTACCTGGATCGAGCCGATGGGGTAGCAGCTGTCGACGATGTTGGAAGGGTCCGAACCAGCACCGAACGGTTGCTCCCGTGGCTGGAAACTCAAGGCACTGCCGCCTTTGTAGCGGTAACCGATGCGATCCGCCTCGGAGCCTACCGTCCAGGCTTCGGTGAAGAAGCTTTGCGCAGCAGCTTCGGTCAGCCGGTGAAAATACAACCCCGGCACCACCCGCAGCACCACTTCGCCGCCCAGGGCCTGGCGCAGTGCCATCGGCAGGCTTGCGCCGGCGCGGCCGTTGCCGGTGGGCGTGCCGATCGGCAAAAGGTCACCGGCCAACAACTTACGCCCCTGGAAGCCACCCAAGGCCCCTAGCGCGTAGGTCGATCGGCTACCCAGCACCTCGGCCACATCAATCCCCCCCGCCACTGCCAGGTAGGCCCGCGCCCCCGCCGTCGGGAAGCTGAAACGCAGCACCTGCCCGGCGCGCACGGCAAATGCCGTGTCGGGCCGCTGCTCGCGGCCATCGAGCAAGGCGGGCATCTGCGCACCACATACTGCCACCAGCGCATCTGCCTGGAACTCAAGTTCAGGGCCGACCAGCGCACATTCCAGGCCGGCAGCGCCCGGCGGGTTGCCCACCAGGTAATTGGCTGCGCTCAGGGCATACTGGTCGAGCGCGCCAGATGGCGGAATGCCCAGGTGGTAATAGCCTTCGCGGCCCAGGTCCTGCACGGAGGTCGCCAGGCCCGGTTTGAGTACCTTGATCATGCCAGCACCTCCTGCAGCGATTTCGGGTAGCCGACCGGGTCGGCAAGGAATGCGTCCAGGGAAAACACCACCGGGCGAATGCGCAGGTCGAAACGGCCCTCCTCCACCTCAGCCACTGCCTGGTCATACGCGCGGCGGTCGATGGGTTTGAATTGCACGATGTCACCTGGGCGGAAGAACACCATGTGCTCCTTCAGGTAGCTCAAGGTCTGTTGCGGGTCGTAGATCGGTGCCGGGGTGACGCCGAACATCTGGTAACCGCCCGCGCCGCGCACCGAATAGATGCAACCGAAACAACCGCCATGGCCCAGGGTCAGGCGGGGCGTGTCGGTACGCGGCCGCAGGTACTTGGGCACTTGCAATTGCCGCTGGCGCTCGACCATCTGGAACATGAACGGCAGGCCGGCGACGAAGCCGACCATGGAAACGAACCACGGTGCACCGCTGTGCGCGGCAATGAACGCGTCGACATCGGCCAGGCCATTGATGCGGGCCGCGTACTCCAGGTCGGTGCTGGCCGGGTCCTGGTGGCGGTCACGGAAGCGCATCAAGGTTTCGTGGGTCCAAGGGTCGTTGTACAGCACCGGAATTTCGATGATGCGGGTATGCAACGAACGCTCGGCCACCGCCTGCGCTTCGGCACCGCGCACCGCTGCCAGCAGGGCATCGGGGGCGATGCGGTCGGGGTCGAAACGCACCTGGAACGACGCATTGGCCAGGCACACATCCAGCACGCCGTCCAGCGCCAGGCGCTCCACCGCACGGGTGACGGCCATACCTTTGAAGAAGGCTTCCAGCGACATGCTCTCGCTGACCTCGGCAAACAGGTGCTCGTCGGCGCCTAAGCTGTAGCGGATAGGCGTTGTAGCAAGCGATTCGGCCATGACTGTTCCTTTTCTTGAAATCTTTATAGAAAGGCAGGCGAAAACAACATGATCAGGCTCCGGCCTGTGGCTGCCGGATGCCAGCGTCAGCGTGGTGCACGCACCACGATGCCAGCCTGGTCCAGCGCCTTGCGCGTGGCCTCGACCAGGTCGAGGGCGCCCGGCGTGTCACTGTGCAGGCAAATGGAATCGAACTCGATGGCCAGGTCCTGGCCCTCGACGGTGCGCACCACACCTTGCCGACAAGCCCGCAGTACGCGCTCGGCGACCGCCAAAGGCTGGTAGCCCCTCACGTTACGGGTGAACACGATGGAGCCGCTCAGGTCGTACTCGCGGTCGGCATAGAACTCGCGCACCACCGGCTGGCCAAGCTCCTGGGCAATGCGGCAGATCACCGACCCGGGCATGCAGAACAGCAATAACTGCGGTTCGATCAGCCTCAGGTTTTCCACCAGCAAGCGTGCAGCTTGCTCGTCACGGGCCAGGTGCATGTAAAGCGCCCCGTGGGGTTTGATGTGCTGCAGGCTCACGCCCTGGGCCCGGGCGATTTCACGCAGCGCCCCGAGCTGGTAAAGCATGTCGTCGACCAGTTCCTGCGCCGATGCGTTGATGTGCCGGCGGCCGAAACCGACCAGGTCGCGGAAGCCCGGGTGTGCCCCCACCGCAACCCCCAGGGCCTTGGCCCGCTCCACTGTACGGCGCATGGTGCCGGGGTCGCCGGCATGAAAACCGGTGGCGATATTGGCGCTGCTGATGTAACCCATCAGCTCGTTATCCACGCCGTCGCCAATGGTCCACGGGCCAAAGCCCTCGCCCATGTCCGAGTTGAAATCCACTGCTTGCATGACCGTATCTCCCTGGCGCTTGTGGCTGCATGCAAGCCACGTTAGATTCTCCCCTACCCCTTGGGAAGATCTATAAACAGAATGGATGTCTTCGGAAAAACAGATACCCCGGGAGCCTGCCGTGTCACTTACCTTGCGCCAGGTGCGCTACTTTGTCGCCACTGCCGAAATCGGCCAGATCTCCCAGGCCGCCATCCACCTCAATATTTCCCAGTCGGCGGTCACCACGGCAATCAAAGAGCTGGAGGCCATGCTCGGCGTGCTGCTGTTCCAGCGCTCCGCCCAGGGCATGAACCTGACCGAAGCCGGCCGGCACTTCCTCAACCGCGCCTACGTCATCCTGCGCAGCGTCGACGATGCGCTGAACAGCCCGTTGCCGGACATACGCGCCAGCGGCCTGTTGCGCCTGGCAGCCAGCTACACAGTAATCGGCTACTTCCTGCCGCACCACTTGCAGCGCCTGGAGCACTGGCACCCCGACGTGACCCTGGAACTTTACGAACAGGAGCGCAGTGCCATCGAGCAAGGGCTGCTGGAGGGGCGTTTCGACATGGCGGTGGTGCTGACCGCCAACCTGACCCATCCGGCTATCGTTTCAGAAACGCTGTTCAACTCCGAGCGCCGCCTATGGCTGCCCGCGCACCACCCCCTGTGCGAACGCTCGGCGGTGAGCCTGGCCGATGTCGCCACAGAGCCGTTCATTTTGTTGACCGTGGACGAAGCCGAGCAAAGCGCCATGCGCTATTGGCAGCAGGCCGGGCAACGGCCCAGCGTGCGTGTGCGCACCAGTTCGGTGGAGGCGGTGCGCAGCATGGTCGCCAATGGCAGTGGCGTAGCGATTCTGTCAGACCTGGTGCACCGGCCATGGTCGCTGGAGGGCAAGCGCATCGAAACAGTAACCATCAGCGACCCGGTAGCGCCCATGAGCGTGGGGCTGGCCTGGCACCGCGAGCGGGCGTTCAGCCCGGCGATGCAGGCTTTGCGCAATTACTTCCACGGCGCCTTCCTGGCACCGCAGCAGTGGGCTGCACGGCGCTGAGCACGCTGGGCCAGGCATTTCGTGCAGGGCCTGGCTCCCGGCCGAACGATCCGACCGCTCTGCCGTCATAACCTGAGCCGGTGCCGACACGCAAAGAGGACGCGAAATGACCCAGCCCGACCCTGCATACGTGAAATGGCTCGAAGCGCGCGCCATGCTCAAGGCTTCCCAGGAGCGCGCCAGCCTGTACTCAGGCCAGTCGCGCCTGTGGCAACAACCCTACGCCGAGGCACAGCCCCGCCGGGCCACGGAAATCGCCTCCGTCTGGCTGACCGTTTACCCCGATGCCATCATCGCCCCAGAGGGCTGCTCGGTGCTCGGTGCCCTGGCCCATGAAGCCTTGTGGAAGCGCCTGTCGGAAATCGGCATTCAAGGCCTGCACACCGGGCCGATCAAGCTGTCTGGCGGTATTCGCGACCGCGAGCTCACACCCAGCGTAGACGGCAACTTCGACCGCATCAGCTTTGATATCGACCCGCTCTATGGCAGCGAGCCGGAGCTGATCCAGATGAGCCGCATGGCCGCCGCGCACAATGCGGTGACCATCGACGACCTGATCCCTTCGCACACCGGCAAGGGCGCCGACTTCCGCCTGGCGGAAATGGCCTACGGCGCCTACCCGGGCCTGTACCACATGGTGGAGATACGCGAGGAAGACTGGCACTTGCTGCCCGAGGTGCCACCCGGACGTGACTCGGCCAACCTGCTGCCCGCACAGTGCGACGAGCTCAAGGCACGCCATTACATCGTCGGGCAGTTGCAGCGGGTGATTTTCTTCGAGCCGGGGGTCAAGGAAACCGACTGGAGCGCCACCCCACCGGTCACCGGTGTCGACGGCAAGACCCGGCGTTGGGTCTACCTGCACTACTTCAAGGAAGGCCAGCCGTCGCTGAACTGGCTGGACCCCACCTTTGCCGCCCAGCAGATGATCATCGGCGACGCCCTGCATGCCCTGGATTGCCTGGGTGCACGTGGCCTGCGCCTGGATGCCAACGGTTTTCTCGGGGTGGAAACCCGCGCCAGTGGCACCGCCTGGTCGGAAAGCCACCCGCTGTCGCTGGTCGGCAACCAATTGATCGGTGGCATGATCCGCAAGGCCGGCGGTTTCAGTTTCCAGGAGCTGAACCTGACCCTCGATGACATTGCGCAAATGTCGAAGGGCGGTGCCGACCTGTCCTACGACTTCATCACCCGGCCCGCCTACCAACATGCCTTGCTGACCGGCGACACCGAGTTCCTGCGCCTGATGCTCAAGGAAATGCACGCCTTCGGCATCGACCCGGCCTCACTGATCCATGCCCTGCAGAATCACGACGAACTGACCGTGGAGTTGGTGCACTTCTGGACCCTGCATGCCCATGACATGTACCTGTACAAGGGCCAGACATTACCAGGCAACATCCTGCGCGAGCACATCCGCGAAGAAATCTACGAACGCCTGTCGGGCGAGCATGCGCCCTACAACCTGCGCTTCGTCACCAATGGCATCGCCTGCACCACCGCCAGCCTCATCACTGCGGCACTGGGCATCCGCGACCTCGACCAGATAGGCCCGGCGGACATCGAGCAGATCCAGAAACTGCACCTGCTGCTGGTCATGTACAACGCCATGCAGCCAGGTGTGGTGGCGCTGTCGGGCTGGGACATGGTCGGCGCCCTGCCCTTGCCTGGCGAAGCCGTGGCCGAGCGCATGCTCGATGGCGATACCCGCTGGATTCACCGCGGCGGCTACGACCTGGCCGGGCTCGACCCGCAAGCGGATACCTCTGTGCGCGGCATGCCACGGGCGCGGGCGCTGTATGGCAGCCTCGACAGCCAACTGGACAACCCTGACTCGTTCGCCTGCAAGGTGAAAAAACTGCTCGCGGTGCGCCAGGCCTACGGCATTGCCACCAGCCGCCAGGTGCTGGTGCCGGAGGTCAGCAGCCCTGGGTTGCTGGTCATGGTGCATGAGCTACCGGCCGGGCGCGGCATCCAGATCAGTGCGTTGAACTTCAGCCAGGAGGTGATCGCCGAGGAGCTACTGCTCACGGGGTTCACGCCAGGGCCGGTGGTGGACATGATCAACGAAACGGTAGAAGGCGACCTGACCGAGGATGGCCGTTTGCTGGTGAACCTGGACCCGTACGAAGCGCTGTGCCTGCGGATCGTCAACAGCACCGGGCATGTGTGAGCAGGCCAGCGCCCTGTTGCCGCCCTGGGTGTGCCCGGCCGCATGCCTGGGCAGCACCAGGGCGCTGGCACCTTGCTTTTGAGGCCGTACAGGCATAGCGTTCGGGTGTTTTCTTTTCGCGCCCAGGAGCAACACCATGTACACCGGCATCGTCCAGGCCGTCCGCCCACTGCTTGATGTGACCAGCTACCCGGGCCACAACCAGTTCACCATCGACCTCACCCCGGAACTGCTCGATGAGTTGAAGATCGGCGCCAGCGTCAGCGTCGAGGGCACGTGCTTGTCTGTCACCGAGATAGACGGCAGCCACGTCAGGTTCGATGCAATGACCGCCACCCTGGAACGCACGAACCTGCGCAATTTCAAGGCCGGCCAAGGGGTGAACATCGAGCGTTCGGCGAAGATGAACGCCGAAGTCGGCGGCCACCTCATGGCTGGCCACATTGCCACAACCGCAGAAATAGTCGAACTGTCGATCGAGCAGACCGGCGCCTTCATCCGTTTCCGCATGCCGCCGCCATGGGGCAAGTACGTGTTCCCGCGGGGCTTCATCGGGGTCAACGGCTGCAGCCTGACCGTGGCCGACGTGGAAGACAACCTGGTCACCATCAACCTGATCCCGGAAACCCTGCGCCAGACCACGTTCGCCAGCTACGCTGCCGGCGATTTGCTGAACATCGAGGTCGATCACCAGACCATGGTGCTGGTGGATGTGGTCGAGCGCACCATCAAAGGCACCCTGGCCCGCGAAAACCTGTTGCCCTGAGGCCTGCCCGTGCTACCCCATCCCCTTACTACCCGTACGGCGAGGCGCTTGCGCCTGCAAGTGCTGCGTGGCCGTGTCGGCCTTGGCTTGGTGGCCGGGCTGTCGGTGCTGGCAGGCATGACCGACGCCATTGGCCTGCTGGCCCTGGGCGACTTCGTATCGTTCATGAGCGGTAATACCACGCGCCTGGCGGTGGCGATCAGCCAGGCCGACCTGGCCCTGGTGCTGCGCCTGAGCGGCGCTTTGCTGGGCTTTGTCGCGGGTAACACGTTGGGGGTAGTGCTGGCGCGCGGCTTCCGTCGCCGGGCCTGGCCCGTGCTGGTGGTCGTGGCGGCGTTGCTGGCCTGCGCTGCAGCGTGGCCACTGGCGGCCACCTTCCCGGCATTGCTGGCCGCGACCCTGGCCATGGGCATGATCAACGCAGTCGTCGAGCAAGTGAACGGCCTGCCCATCGGCCTGACCTACGTCACCGGTGCACTGTCACGCTTCGGCCGCGGCCTTGGGCGCTGGTTGCTGGGCGAGCGGCGCCACGGCTGGCGGGTGCAACTGGTGCCGTGGGCAGGGATGCTGCTGGGCGCCGCGCTGGGCGCCTGGCTGCAACACCACCTGGGCCTGCAGGCACTGGCCGGCAGTTGCGTGCTGGCGTGCCTGCTGGCCCTGGTGTCGCGGTTCATTCCACGTGCCTGGCAGCGTGGCTACATGCCGCGCTGATCAATCGATGCGCGGGTGCTGCTGGACCAACAACTTGCGCTTGGCCTCGAGCTCGGCGATCTGCTCGTCGATGTCCTCGATCTTCTGCTCGATGTTGTCGTGGTGTTCCTGCAGCAGCTCGCGCGCCTCGTCGATGTCCGATGCCGCCGGTGCGGCACCGCGCAGCGGTTTGTTGGCGGTTTCCTTCATGGTCAGGCCGGTCACCAGGCCCACCGCGGCGATCACCATCAGGTAGTAGGCGGGCATGTACAGGTTGCCGCTGCTTTCCACCAGCCAGGCGGCGATGGTGGGGGTCAGGCCGGCGATCAGCACGGAAATGTTGAAGGCACTGGCCAGTGCGCTGTAGCGGATGTGAGTGGGGAACATCGCCGGCAACGTCGACGCCATGACACCGATGAAGAAGTTCAGCAGCACCGCAATGATCAGCAGCCCCGAGAAGATCAACCCCAGCACACCGCTGTTGATCAGCATGAACGCCGGAATGGCCAGGGCGAACAGCCCGATACTGCCGACCACGATAAACGGGCGACGGCCGAACTTGTCGCTCAGCAGGCCGATGATGGGCTGCACGAACAACATGCCGACCATGATCGCGATGATGATCAGTACGCCATGGTCCTCGCTGTAGTGCAGGTTGTGCGACAGGTAGCTGGGCATGTAGGTCAACAGCATGTAGTAGGTGACGTTGGTGGCGATCACCACGCCAATGCAGGTCACCAGGCTACGCCAGTGCTTGGTCGCCACTTCCTTGAACGACACCTTGGGCCCCGACGCCAGGCCCTCGCGGTCACCCTGCTCCATCTTGTCGACGTGCTGCTGGAACGCGGGGGTTTCCTCCAGGGCGTTACGCAGGTAGAGGCCGATGATGCCCAGCGGCAATGCCAGGAAGAACGGCAGGCGCCAGCCCCACTCAAGGAACCTTTCTTCACCAAGCACCGTGGAAATCAGCACCACTACCCCGGCGCCCAGCACGAAGCCGGCGATCGAGCCGAAGTCCAGCCAGCTGCCAAGGAAGCCGCGCTTGCGGTCAGGCGCATACTCGGCCACGAAGATCGACGCGCCGGTGTACTCGCCGCCCACCGAGAAGCCCTGGGCCATTTTCGCCAGCAACAGCAGTATCGGCGCCCATATGCCGATACTGGCATAGGACGGTATCAAGCCAATGGCAAAGGTGCTGAGGGACATGATGACGATGGTGGCGGCAAGGATTTTCTGCCGGCCGAATTTGTCGCCGAGGGCGCCGAAGAACAGCCCGCCCAGGGGGCGAATGAGGAATGGCACCGAAAAGGTGGCCAACGCCGCGATCATTTGCACACTGGGGTCGGCGTTGGGGAAGAACACCTTGCCCAATGCATAGGCGACGAAGCCATAGACACCGAAGTCGAACCACTCCATGGCGTTACCCAGTGCAGCGGCGGTGATCGCCTTCTTCATCTTGGCATCGTCGACGATCGTGATGTCCTTGAGGCCAATAGGTTTGACGCTTTTCCTGCGAGATTTCATGCCTGTATCCCTGTCGATCAATGCTCTATGGCATCTGATACAACGGGACACAAAATAATTCAGCGCTTAATGAATTTTTGTAGGGAATTGCGCTGGGGGCGGGTAAGCCCGCCCCCAGGCCAGGGGAGCTGCTTTGCTGCTCAAATGCCTTCGCGGGCCAGGTCCATGGCGAAGTAGGTCAGGATCAGGTCGGCACCGGCGCGCTTGATAGCGCCAATGCTTTCGCGCACCACGCGGCCTTCGTCGATGGCACCGGCAAGGCCACCGAACTTGATCATCGCGTACTCACCGCTGACCTGGTACGCCGCCAGCGGCAGGCGCGAGGCCGCACGAATGTCGGCGATCACGTCAAGGTAGGCACCGGCCGGCTTGACCATCAGCACGTCTGCACCTTCCTGCTCGTCAAGCAGCGATTCACGCACGGCCTCGCGGCGGTTCATCGGGTTCATCTGGTAGCTCTTGCGGTCACCTTTGAGCGCAGTGCCGCCTGCTTCGCGGAACGGGCCGTACAGCGACGAGGCGAACTTGGTCGAATAGGCCATGATCGCAGTGTCGTGGAAGCCTGCACCGTCCAGCGCGCTACGAATGGCCTGGACCTGGCCGTCCATCGCCGCCGAAGGTGCGATGAAGTCGGCACCGGCAGCGGCGGCGATCACCGCCTGCTTGCCCAGGTTGACCAAGGTGGCGTCGTTGTCCACGCCGTGGTCATGCAGTACGCCGCAGTGCCCGTGGCTGGTGTATTCGCAGAAACAGGTATCGGACATCACCACCATTTCCGGCACGGTGTCCTTGCAGATACGCGACATGCGCGCCACCAGGCCGTTTTCGTTCCAGGTGTCGCTGCCAACGGCATCCAGGTGGTGAGACACACCGAAGGTCATCACCGATTTGATACCGGCGCGAGCATAGCGCTCGATTTCCTGGGCCAGCCGCTTCTCAGGGATGCGGTTCACGCCGGGCATGCTGCTGATGGGCACGAAGTCGTCGATGCCTTCTTCCACGAAGATCGGCAGGATCAGGTCTTCAAGGCGGAATTCGGTTTCCTGGAATACGGTGCGCAGGGACTCGTTCTGGCGCAGGCGGCGAGGACGAACGGAGGGGAATTGGTTGGACATGACTGCTCCAGGGAATTTGAACGGCGTATACCTTATGCCTGTCAGGGGCCAGTGAAAAGGCCGGATGACGAGATATTGTCCTGCATCAAAGGTAATGGCCGCGCAGGGCACTGGTTGAGCCGGTGTTGCCCGCTTCGGGGGGGAACCTGCGAAGCGGGCTGCACCAGCAGCACATCATTGCAGCCAGGGCGGTGTCGGCTCCTCGGCCTTGGCCGGGCCGTTTTCCGCCGGCACGCGCTGCCCGGCGCCGGGCCTCGTCCAAGCGGGCGGCGTCGATTTCCCGCATTACCCCGCCAACGTCGGCCTCATGCTCGTCGTCCTGGAATACCCCGGTCAACACGGAATCGGGCAGCAACTTGCCAGCCTCGTACAACGCCCACATTTCCTGGGCATAGCGCGTGCTCTTCAGCTCTGGGGCAAAGCGCCCGAAGTAGTGGGCCATGTTGTCCACGTCACGCTGCAGCATGCTGAATGCGTGGTTGTTGGCGGCGGCGTCCACTGCCTGCGGCAGGTCGATGATCACCGGCCCGTCCGGGCCGAGCAGCACATTGAATTCGGACAGGTCGCCATGGACCAGCCCGGCACACAGCATCAGCACGATCTGGCGAATGACGAAGGCATGGAACACCCGCGCCTCCTCGGCCTCCAGGTGCACGTCGTTGAGCCGGGGTGCGGCATCGCCATCGGCGTCGGTCACCAGCTCCATCAGCAACACGCCGTCCTGGAAGTCATAGGGCTTGGGCACCCGGACCCCGGCGCCGGCCAGGCGGAACAGTGCCGCCACTTCGGCGTTCTGCCAGGCGTCCTCGGCCTCTTTGCGGCCGTACTTGCTGCCCTTGGCCATGGCCCGGGCCTGGCGGCTATTGCGCACCTTGCGGCCTTCCTGGTATTCGGCGGCCTGGCGGAAACTGCGCTTGTTGGCTTCTTTATAGACCTTGGCGCAGCGCACCTGGCTACCGCAACGCACCACGTACACGGCGGCTTCCTTGCCACTCATCAACGGCCGCAGTACTTCGTCGACGAGGCCGTCTTCGATCAGGGGTTCGATTCTTTTGGGTGTCTTCATCAGGCTGCGTTCGGGGTCCTGGCTGTGTTGACGGACATCCTCTCACAGCCTGCTGCGACATGCTCGTCTGTCTTCACAATGGGTGAACCCAGGTAGGTTGTGGCAAGATGAATTTTTCTTAAATCGCCGGTTGTCTATTCTTTGGCACAATCGAGTCTCCATTAGATGCCCAGGAACCAGCATGCCTCGCGTACTGACCATCGAAGACGACGCCGTCACCGGCCAGGAAATCGTCGCCGAACTTACCAGCCATGGCCTTGAGGTGGAGTGGGCCGACAATGGTCGTGAAGGCCTGGCCAAGGCCATTGCCGGCGGTTATGACCTGATCACCCTGGACCGCATGCTGCCCGAGGTCGATGGCCTGACCATCGTCACGACCCTGCGCAACCTCAAGATCGCCACGCCGATCCTGATGATCAGCGCCCTCTCCGACGTCGATGAGCGGGTGCGCGGCCTGCGCGCCGGCGGTGACGACTACCTGACCAAGCCGTTCGCCTCCGACGAAATGGCCGCCCGGGTCGAAGTGCTGCTGCGCCGCAACAGCGTGCCGATGACCCAGACCCGCTTGCAGGTCGCCGACCTGCAACTGGACCTGATCAGCCACGAAGCGCGCCGCGGCGACAACACCCTCAACCTGCTGCCCACCGAGTACAAACTGCTGGAGTACCTGATGCGCCACAGCGGCCAGGTCATTACGCGGATGATGATTTTCGAGGAAGTGTGGGGCTACCACTTCGACCCGGGCACCAACCTGATCGACGTGCATATCGGCCGCCTGCGCAAGAAAATCGACTCACCCGGCCAGTCGCCGCTGATCCGTACGGTGCGGGGCTCCGGCTATGCCATTGCTGAACCCGTCTAAAGGCTGGAGTTCGTCCACCAGCCGGCTGCTGGCACTGTACAGTTTTCTGTTCGTAGCCTGGAGCAGCATCCTCATGGGGGTGCTGTACTTCGAGGTTTCGAGCTACCTGAACAAGCTCACCCGCCATTCCATGCTGCAGCGCCAGCACCTGTTCGCGCACATGAGCGGCAAGCAGCTGGACGACGCCCTGATTGCCAGCCAGGCTTTCGAGGAACGCAGCTTCGATGCCTATGGCCTGTTCGATGCACAACTCAACCCGCTGGGCGGCAGTGTTCGTGCCCTGCCCCCTGGGCTGCGGCTGGACGGCAAGATCCATGAGCTGAAGCGTTGCCTGGACGCCGATGATCCGCGCATGCCCCGCGACAGCTGCGATGCCGTGGCCATCAAGGTGCAGGATGGGCGCTGGCTGGTGCTGTTCCGCGATAACGGCTCATTGTTCGTCGTCACACGGATCATTCTCGATGCCTTGCTCTGGGGTATTTCATTCACCCTGATCCCCGGGTTCGCCGGCTGGTACCTGCTGCGCCGCCGCCCCCTGAAACGCATCCGGGCCATTCAGGCCCAGGCCGAGCTGATCGTCGCCGGCGACCTCACGCACCGCCTGCCGCTGTCGGCCCGGCGCGACGAACTGGACATGCTGGCCGCCATCGTCAATGCCATGCTTGACCGCATCGAGCGGCTGATGCACGAGGTCAAGGGCGTGTGCGACAACATTGCCCACGACCTGCGCACCCCACTGACCCGCCTGCGCGCCCAGCTGTACCGCATACGCCAGCAAAGCGACAACGATTCCGCGCAAGCCGAGGCACTGGACCAGGCCATCGGCGAAACCGACACCCTCATGGCGCGTTTTCGTGGGTTGCTGCGCATCAGCGAACTGGAAGACCGCCAACGCCGGGCCGGCTTCGTGCAGCTTGACCCGCATGATTTGCTGGTAGAGCTGCACGACTTCTACCTGCCGTTGGCCGAAGATGGCGGCATTCACCTGGAGCTGCACCAACCTGGGCACTTGCCGGCACTGCACGGCGACCGCGAGCTGTTGTTCGAGGCGCTGGCCAACCTGGTAGGTAACGCGATCAAGTTCACCCCGGAAGGTGGGCAGGTGCGCGTGGCCGCCACCCTGGACGACGCTGGCGTGCACGTGGCCATCGAAGACAGCGGGCCGGGTATTCCGGAAGAAGAACGCACGGCCGTACTGAAGCGGTTCTACCGCAGTGATGAAGGCCACCGCCACGCCGGGTTCGGCCTGGGGCTGTCGATCGTTGCGGCGATCGTCGACCTGCATGGGTTCGGCCTGGAAATTGGCGAGAGCCCTTTGGGTGGGGCCAAGCTGGTACTGCATTGCCCATTGGCCGGGCTGGCCAAATAACCATCGGGGCTGCTTTGCAGCCCATCGCGACACAAGGCCGCGCTGTAAGAGCAACTGTCTTTCTCAAAAATTTGAAAAGCCTGCGCGATTCACCTGTGGGAGCGGGCAGCCCGCGAAGCAGGCGACGCGGAGTCTGGCACCGGCTG
>NZ_AEWE02000038.1:0-18230 GCF_000190455.2 Pseudomonas sp. TJI-51 | reverse complement strand
GGCCGCAAAGCGGCCCCAGTTGCACCGATCAGTCAGCCAGACGCCAGGTAGTGGCACCCTTGCTGTCTTCCAACACCACGCCCATGGCGGTCAGCTGGTCGCGAATGCGGTCGGACTCGGCCCAGTTCTTGTCTGCCCGCGCCTGCAGGCGCGCCTGGATCAAGCCCTCGACCTCTGCCGCATCGACCTTGCCTTCGGCGCCCGCACGCAGGAAGTCATCGGCGTCCAGCTGCAGCACACCCAGCACATCACCCAGCTCCCGCAGGCGACCGGCCAGGCCGGCAGCAGCGTCTACATCGCTGTCGCGCAGGCGGTTGATCTCACGCACCAGGTCGAACAGCACAGCGCAGGCCTCGGGCGTGCCAAAGTCGTCATTCATCGCCACGCTGAAGCGCTCGACAAAGGCCTCGCCGCCCTTGGCCGCCACGCGCGGCAGGCCGCGCAAGGCGTGGTAGAAGCGCTCCAGGGCACCCTTGGCGTCGCGCAGGCTGTCTTCCGAGTAGTTGATGGCACTGCGGTAGTGGCTGGCCACCAGCAGGTAGCGAACCACCTCCGGGTGGTACTTTTCGAGCACATCACGGATGGTGAAGAAGTTGTTCAACGACTTCGACATCTTCTCGCCATTGATACGGATCATGCCGCAGTGCATCCAGGCGTTGGCGTACTGCTTGCCGGTGGCCGCCTCGCTCTGGGCAATCTCGTTCTCGTGGTGCGGGAACTCCAGGTCGCTGCCGCCACCATGAATGTCGAAGCTCTCACCCAGGCAGCAGGTGGACATCACCGAGCACTCGATGTGCCAGCCCGGACGGCCCGGGCCCCATGGCGACTCCCAGCTTGGCTCGCCCGGCTTGACGCCCTTCCACAGCACGAAATCGAGCGGGTCTTGCTTGGCCTCGTCGACCTCGATGCGGGCGCCGATGCGCAGGTCTTCGATCTTCTTGCGCGACAGCTTGCCGTAGCCCACGAACTTGCCGACGCGGTAGTACACGTCGCCATTGCCCGGCGCGTAGGCATACCCCTTGTCGATCAGGGTCTGGATCATCGCGTGCATGCCGGCGATATGGTCGGTGGCACGCGGTTCCTGGTCTGGCGGCAGGATGTTCAGACGGCGCTCGTCTTCGTGCATCGCGTCGATCATGCGCGCCGTGAGGGCGTCGAAGCTTTCGCCGTTCTCGTTGGCCCGGTTGATGATCTTGTCATCGATGTCGGTGATATTGCGCACGTAGGTCAGCTCGTAACCGCTCTTGCGCAGCCAGCGGGTGACCAGGTCGAACGCCACCATGCTGCGGCCGTGGCCCAGGTGGCAGTAGTCGTACACGGTCATGCCGCAAACGTACATGCGCACCTTGTTGCCATCCAACGGCTTGAAGGTTTCCTTGGCTTTGGTCAGGGTGTTGTAGATGGTTAGCACGGCGGTTCCTCAGCTGCCCCAGGAGTCACGCAGGGTGACGGTGCGGTTGAACACCGGGCGGCCCGGCTGGCTGTCTTTCAGGTCGGCGCAGAAGTAGCCTTCGCGCTCGAACTGGAAGCGGTCCTCGGGCTGCGCCTGGGCCAACGACGGCTCGGCACGGCAACCGCTGAGCACTTGCAGCGAGTCGGGGTTGATGTTGTCGAGGAAGCTGCCGCCCTCTTCGGTCTTTTCCGGGTTGGCCGAGCGGAACAGGCGATCGTACAGGCGTACTTCGCACTCGACGCTGCCTTCGGCCGGCACCCAGTGGATCACGCCTTTGACCTTGCGGCCTTCCGGATTCTTGCCCAGGGTGTCCGGGTCGTACGAGCAATGCAGCTCGACGATGTTGCCGTCGGCGTCCTTGATGGCTTCGTCGGCACGGATCACGTAGCTGCCCCGCAGGCGCACCTCACCGGCTGGCTCGAGGCGCTTGTAGCCCTTGGGCGGGGTTTCCATGAAGTCGTCGCGGTCGATGTACAGCTCGCGGGAGAACGGCAGCACACGCACGCCCATGTCTTCCTTCGGGTGGCGTGGCAGTTCCAGTTGCTCGACCTGGCCCTGCGGGTAGTTGGTAATGACCACCTTCAGCGGGCGCAGCACGCACATGGCACGCGGTGCGGTGCGGTCCAGGTCGTCACGGATGCTGAACTCGAGCATCGACATGTCGACCACGCCATCGGACCGGTTGGTGCCGATCATTTCGCAGAAGTTGCGGATCGAGGCCGGGGTGTAGCCACGGCGGCGGAAGCCGGACAAGGTCGACATGCGCGGGTCGTCCCAGGCGTCGACGTGCTTTTCGTCCACCAACTGCTTGAGCTTGCGCTTGGAGGTGATGGTGTAGTTGAGGTTCAGCCGGCTGAACTCGTACTGGCGCGGGTGTGCCGGCACGGGCAGGTTATCGAGGAACCAGTCGTACAGCGGGCGGTGGCCTTCGAACTCCAGGGTGCAAATCGAGTGGGTGATGCCCTCGATGGCGTCCGACTGGCCATGGGTGAAGTCGTAGTTGGGGTAGATGCACCACTTGTCACCGGTCTGGTGGTGGTGGGCATGGCGGATGCGGTACAGGATCGGGTCGCGCAGGTTCATGTTCGGCGAGGCCATGTCGATCTTGGCCCGCAGCACGCGCTCGCCGTCCTGGAATTCACCGGCTTTCATACGGGCGAACAGGTCGAGGTTTTCTTCCACGCTGCGGTCGCGGAACGGGCTGTTCTTGCCTGGCTCCTTGAGGTTGCCGCGGTATTCCTTGGCCTGCTCGGGGGTGAGGTCGCAGACATAGGCCTTGCCGCGCTTGATCAGCTCGACCGCCCAGTCGTGCAACTGGTCGAAGTAGTCGGAGGCATAGCGCACATCACCGGCCCAGTCGAAACCCAGCCATTTCACGTCGCGCTGGATGGCGTCGATGTACTCCTGGTCTTCCTTGGCCGGGTTGGTGTCGTCGAAACGCAAGTGACAGGCGCCACCGAATTCCTTGGCCAGGCCAAAGTTGACGCAGATCGACTTGGCGTGACCAATGTGCAGGTAGCCATTGGGTTCCGGCGGGAAGCGGGTGACGATGCTGCTGTGCTTGCCCGAATCCAGGTCGGCCTGGATGATCGGCCGCAGGAAGTTCGCAGGGACAGCGGGGGCGCCTTTGGCAGCGGCGTTGGGCGCGTTGTCGGCAGTGGGCTTGCTCATAGGATCCTTGAATGCACGTGTCCGGCCTGGGTAGGCCGATTGAATCAAAGGGCCTATCATAGCCGAAGCAGTCAAGCTGCCGACAGTCGGGCCCGGATAAACTGGCGTGATTTATCACGGCTTTTTGCCGCGGCGTGGCAAAATGGCCGGCGCGCGCCATGTGTCGCGAGCGCCCGAGCCTGCGTCAGGTGTAAGCACGCGCCCTGCGCGCCCTCATTCCCGTATGCCTTGAAAGAGCGAATTTCAGCATGTCCAAAGTCAAACTGAGCACCAACCACGGCGATATCGTCCTGCAACTGAACGCCGAAAAAGCTCCGCAAACTGTTGAGAACTTCGTTCAATACGTCAAAGACGGCCATTTCGACAACACCGTGTTCCACCGTGTGATCAAAGGTTTCATGATCCAGGGCGGTGGCTTCGAGCCTGGCATGAGCCAGAAGAAAACCCGCGCCAGCATCCAGAACGAAGCTGACAACGGCCTGAAGAACACCAAGTACAGCATCGCCATGGCCCGTACCATGGAGCCGCACTCTGCCTCGGCCCAGTTCTTCATCAACGCCGCCGACAACGACTTCCTCAACCACAGCGGCAAGAACGTGCAGGGCTGGGGCTACGCGGTGTTCGGTGAAGTGATCGAAGGCCGTGAAGTGGTCGATGCCATCGAGAAAGTCGCCACCGGTTCCAAAGCCGGCCACCAGGACGTGCCGAAAGACGACGTGGTCATCGAGAAAGCCGAGATCATTGAGTGATTCTGCTGATCTCTGATCTGCACCTGCAAGAAGAACGCCCGGACATTACCCGGGCGTTTCTTGATCTGCTCGATGGCCGCGCGCGCCACGCCCAGGCGCTGTACATTCTTGGCGATTTCTTCGAGGCCTGGATAGGCGACGATGCCATGACGCCGTTCCAGCAGTCGATCTGCCGTGCCCTGCGGCAGCTGGGCGACAGCGGCACGGCCATCTACCTGATGCATGGCAACCGTGACTTCCTGCTTGGCCAGCGCTTCTGCGAGGCGGCCGGCTGCACGTTGCTCGACGACCCCTGC
This sequence comes from Pseudomonas sp. TJI-51, assembly GCF_000190455.2. Classification (NCBI taxonomy): domain Bacteria; kingdom Pseudomonadati; phylum Pseudomonadota; class Gammaproteobacteria; order Pseudomonadales; family Pseudomonadaceae; genus Pseudomonas; species Pseudomonas sp. TJI-51. The sequence goes on along the minus strand of NZ_AEWE02000038.1, from coordinate 14,061 downwards.
GTGATCGAGCTGGGCGGTGAGCAGGTATTGCTGATGCACGGCGACACCTTGTGCACCCGCGACGTGGGCTACATGAAAATGCGCCGCCTGCTGCGCAACCCGCTGAGCCTGTGGGTTCTGCGCCACCTGCCGCTGTCGGCTCGCTACAGACTGGCACGCAAGCTGCGCAGCGAAAGCCGCACCCAGGGGCGGATGAAATCCACTGAAATCGTCGACGTCACGCCAGAAGAAGTGCCCAAGGTAATGGCGGCGCATGGCGTGCGTACCCTGGTGCATGGCCATACCCATCGGCCAGCGATTCACAAGCTGGTCGTGGACGGCCAACCGGCCCGGCGCATCGTGCTGGGCGACTGGGACCGCCGGGGCTGGGCCTTGCAGGTTGACGAGCAAGGGTTTCAGTTGGCGCCGTTCGACTTTTCCTGAAGGCAACGTCGCCGGCAAGCCGGCCCCCAATTCCCACCAGGCCTTCAATACGGTGGGGAGCTTGTGGACGCTGGCTCGCCGGCGATCGAGCCAAACGCCCTTAGTGCTGTGCCACTGCGCCCTTGTCGGCTTCACTGATCACCACTTCGCGGTACTGCGGGTCAGCCTTGATCTGCGCCTCGGTAAAGGGAATTACCGCCAGCTGCTTGGCCGCAAAGGCCTTGGTCTGGTCACTGGCGTGTGCCGATGCCGCCTCGCTGGACTGCGAAAACGCCAGTAACCCGCGGGCCTCTGGCCCTTTGTCGGTGAAACTGACCAATTGCAGATAACTGGTACCACTGACCACCAGGCGCTTGCCCTGCCCGTGCGGCACACTGTACATCGCGTTGTACACCCCCAAGGCCTGTGGGCCGCCCGGCACCGGCGTGCCATCGACTGCCTGCTGCACCTGCCCCCACTTCACCTGTGGCGCCATACCGCTCTCGGCCACCTGCTGCAGTGAGGCCAGTGCCGCCTCGTGCACCCGCTTGCGCACGGCCGCCTGCTCCACGGCCAGCCCGCGCGGGGTGTGTTGCGGGTCGGCCGGGTCGAACGCAACCCGCCAGCTGTCCGGGTGCTCAGCCAAGGCGGTGAGCAGGTTGTGGAAATGCACCAGGCCCACGCCGCTCTCGAGGTCGGCCTTGCCATCCCAGTTCGCCAGGCTGGTGCATAGGGCCTGCACGTCTGCACTGGCGCCCTGGCACCATTGCAGCAAGTCGGGCAGCACCAGGCTGGCCAGGTAGACTTCGTCGTCGGTGACCATGCGCTGCAGGTCATCGACGCCCAACCGCGCTTTGCCCTGCAAGCGCTGCAGGGCAAAGCGGCCGCGCATGCCCAGCGGCTGGTCACTGCGGCTGACCAGCGGCGAAAACCCGGTCAGGGGCTGCGCCGGGTTGGCCAGCCAGGCCGGGTCGTTGGAGTTTTGCACGTAATCCTCGCGCTCAAGGCTTGGCAGCAGCCTTGCCGGGAAAATACCCGGTTGTGCCGCCTGGGCATCGACCTTCCACTGGCAGGCACTGCGTGAGCCGTCCAGCACCACCAGGCTGCCCGGCGCTTGCGGGTTGCTGCAACTGTCGAGCATCTGCTGGTCCACATAAGGCACCACTGACTGGTTCAGGTACAAGGCCCTGCCCGCCTGGTCCACCGCAATGGTGTTGACCCACGGGATACCCTGCAATTGCTCGACCGAGCCGCGCAGGGCCGCCAGGCTTTCAGCGCGGTTGATCTGGTTCCACTGCTGCAGCACGCGGGTATTGTCCAGGTTGGCGTCACGCAGGCTGTAGGCCGCATGCGTGTCCCAGTCCAGGCGGCCAGGCCATTGCACCACCGGACCGAACTGCGAGCTGTACACCTCACGCTGTACCTGGCTCAGTCGCCCATCCTCATCTTTGACTGCCACGCTGACGGTTTGCCGGGCCAGCGGCAATGACTTGCCGTCGAGCAGGTAACGGGTCGGGTCCTTGGGATCGAGCTGCAGGCGATAGAGGGTGAAATGCGTGGAGGTATCGACGGTATGGGTCCACGCCAGGTGCTGGTTGAAACCGATATTGATCAGCGGCAGGCCTGGCAGCGCCGCGCCCATGACATTCAGCTGGCCGGGGATGGTCAAGTGCATCTGATAGAAGCGCATGCCACCCATCCACGGGAAATGCGGGTTGGCCAGCAACAGGCCATGGCCATTGGCCGAGCGCTGGGCACCCACCGCCACGGCATTGCTGCCACGCTCCGTGGCAAACCGCGCCTGCCGGGCCAGGGCGGTGGCATAGCCAGCGGCCGCGAGCTGGCTGCCGGCCCCTGGCGGTTGCGCCCCCGCCAGTGCCTCCACGAACTGCCCAACCCCGCCTTCGGCCAGCAAGCGGCGGGTCAGCTTGACCAAGTCCTGGCTGCTGATCGGCCGCACCCACTCACCCGTTCCGCACTCGGCAGGCAAGCCCTGGCGGCGGCGCTCGGCCAGCGCGCGGTTGTAGCCACTGGCATAACCGGCCAGCAGTGCCTGTTCCGGCGCCGGCTGCGCCAGGAGGAACGCGTCGACAGCGGCCTGGCTGTTGAGCCAGGTGAAGAACAGGTCGCTGCTGAGGTTGTCGCGTTGCTCCAAGGTCTTGCCCGTGGCGCCGAAGTACCGGGAGCGCTCGCCATTGACGGTCAACACTTCGTTGGCCAGCAGGCACAGGTTGTCCTGGGCGTAGGCATAGCCGACACCGTAGCCCAGGCCGCGCTCGTCCCTGGCCACGATGTGCGGCACGCCGAAGGTGGTGCGGCGGATCTGGGCGCTGGCGTCGGCTGCTGCAGGTTGCGCCGGCGCAGTGGCACTCCAGGCCACCAGGGCGGCCGCCAGGCTGGCGCAGGTCATGGGACGGGACAGTGAAAACACGGGCATTCCTCGGGTTCGCGGGTTATCCCGTTCAGACGAATGGCCAGATGAAAATTTTACGTTTTACAGGGCGATGGAACGTCTTGATGAAAAACAGCCATTTTTTTAACGCGTGCGTTGCAGTTTTTGCGATCTCATTCGTCCTAGTAAGTGAGGCAACCACATTTCGGGTTCGTCCACGAAAAGGAGCATTCACATGTACAACCCGCAACCCTCATTACTGGCTGGGCGCGCTCCAGGCAAAGCGCCCAAGGGACAGGACGCATTTGCTGACGAGCGCACCGGCAACGAGCAGATCCGCGAATTGCTGCGCACCTTCGGCCTGCGCACCAGCTTGATCCGCCTGAAGGTGATCGACGCCCTGCACGCCGCCGACCGCAATGGCCGCAGCATTGGCGTGCGTGGCGTGCACGCGCAACTGGAGCAACTGGATATTCCGCTGTCGTTCCTCAGCGTGCGCGAAGTGCTCAAGCGCCTGTGCAGCGAGGGGGTGATCCAGCTGGGCAGCGACAAGTGCTACAGCCTTGCCCCCCAGGCGCGCGCCATACTGGAACAAGCGCCCGCGCGCTGAGTGCCTGGCCGGCCAGGCTTGGCCGGCCCGCGCAGGTCAAGGCTTGACCTTGCGCCGCAGGATGCCATTGATCACCACCACCACCACGGCAATGGCGATGGCCAGCATCTGGAACGTCTGTTCACTGATAGTGCCCTGCTTCTGCAGGTGGGACAGGCCCAGCATCAGGCCCAGTACGACCAGTATGATCAGAAGTGAATATTTGAGGCGCTGCACGTGTGTCATCGAAGGTTCCTTGCAACATCAGGGGCAAATGGCTCGCAATGAGCCGCGGCAATGATACAACGGGCACCGCCCCCGGCGCTGCATTTCCTGCTGGGTCAGGCGGTGACAGCCTGAAAGCATGAAACCTCCAAGCACCCATGCCGGAGGCACCGTGTACAAAGCCTTGCTCCTCACTTCGCTGTTTTTTTCCCCCGTCTACGTTCACGCCCTGGATACCCAGCAGGTACCCGCCGAGCACCTGCTGGAGCTGGGCCGCGAGCTGGCGACCCACGCCGGCACCAGCCAGTGGCAGCAACTGTGGCAACGGGTACGCCAGGCCGGCTACCTGGGCGGGGACAACAGGCCGCTGAACTTCACCGTGCCCACCACCCGCCTCCCCCATCTGGCCCGGGAAACCCTGGCCCAGGCCGACCAGGTGCAAGCCGTACGCCAGACCCAGGCCCTGTACCGGCGCAGCTTTGACGGGCAGGTGATCGGCCAGCGCGATGGGCAGCCCCTGTACACCCTGTGCCTGCTGGTGGATTGGCGAACGTTGCCTGCAAGCATGCGAACGGCGCCCCAAGCCTACCTGCACAGCGCCAGCTTGCTGAGCAGTTTCCCCTGCGACTAAGGGTTCAGCACCCTTTCGTTGAGAACGGCAGTGAGCGAGCGAGAAATCACCCTATGCAGCCTATCAGCAACGCCATTTCCTACATGCGCGGATATTGCTGCCTGCAAAACCTGTTCACCGAAGCTACAGCCGCCAACCCATATGCCGCCTAGCGACACGCCTTGGCTGTCGCACAGAATTTGCTCACACCCTCCGACATAACGCCACGGGTGATCGGGTCGCATATCCCCTTATCCCGAAGGAGCGCCACATGCAAACGCCAGACTTGAGCCAGATCGATCTCAGCCAATTGCCCCACTCGTTGCAGGCACTGATCACCTGCATCGGCATCGACAACGCCTACCAGCTGACCTGCGCGTTCGGCGGCAGGCCCAAATACATCCCCAAGCACCGCGAGCGCACCAAGCTCGCCGACGTACTCCCGCCCGAAGCGCTCGATGCGCTGATCAAGCGCTTTGCCGGGGTAGCCCTGGAGATCCCCAAGGCGGACCACTTCCTGCGCCAACTGCGTAACCAGCAAATCCAGAAAGAAAGCGCCAATGGCCTGTCCCGCAGCCTGCTGGCCAACAAGTACGGCCTGAGCCTGCGCCAAATCGGCAACATCCGCCGCCAGGAGGCGTGCGCCCGCTGAACCCCCTGCCGCCCAGAGCACCCTCGGCGGCTCCAACCCACTAGAAAGAGCATCCCACTATGTCGATAGACAACAGCCTCATTGGCTCGGTCATCAATGCCCTGCCCATGGATCGCATGATCGCCGGCCCCCTGCAAGCCATGGTCCAGGCGCAGGTTACCGCGAGTAAATCGTACGCCGACTTCCTGATGCAGGTCTGCATCCAGAACGGCAAGGCCGTAGCCATCCAGTTCGACTATGACGAAACCATCGTCGACGAACAGGGCGAATACAAAGGTGTGGTCAGCAAGACCATGAAGGTGCCGCTGCTGGCGGCCATCACCCACCCGAACATTACCATCGAGGAGGGTAATGTCGAGTTCGAGCTGGTCATCAACCAGATGTCGGAGGACGTGACCAGCAAGGACATGAACGCCACCGCAAGCGGCTCGCTCGGCTGGGGGCCGTTCAAGCTCAACGTCAGGGGCAGCGTCAGCCACAAATCCACGCAAACCCGCAAGACCGATACCCGCGCCCGCTATGCATTCAATACCACACTCAAACGCCAGGAGCCGCCGGAAGCGGTCATGCGCTTGATCGAGTTTCTCACCGACGCTGCGACCAAACCTACGGTGGTCAAAAACGCCGCCCTGGAAAGCCCAGACCAGATCTCGCAGCGCGATACCCTCAAGAACCCGGCAGCCGACACACCGGGGCTCAAGCTGGAAAACGACAAAGCACCCGGCGCTGCAAACAAACCCACGGACAAAGCTGACAAAAAAGGTTGAACCAGACCTTGATGTTTTTCGCTCACTTCCGCCTGGCCCCTTGATGAGCAACAAGGGGCCATTCTGGCCTGAGGAACCCACGCAATGGACAAGGCCCCCGCGCCCATGACTTCAATCGACCTGCGCGAGATCACTCGCGGCCTGCAAGAAGCCGCCAGTGCCACCAACAGCCTGATCGCGCAGCAGTACATCAACCTGTTCGACCAGTTCTTCGAGTGTGACAGCGAAGCGTTGGGCGCCCCCATGAAAGCCAAGATGGTGGAAGTGGCCATGGACGGCCAGCACATCATGCGTGTACCGCTGTTCGCCCTGGTGTCGCCCAAAGGCCTGGCGCTGGAGCGCATGCAGGTTGACCTGTCGGTGCGTGTCAAAGGCACCGAAGCACAGCCGGCACTCCTGCCCACCAGCGAGAACAAGGCCGCCAGCTTCAAGGTCACCATCGGTGGCCAGGGTCGCCAGGGTGACAGCCGTGACCCTGACGAAGTACAGATCCGCATGCAATTTCAGGCCAGTGAGCCGCCTGAAGCGCTGAACCGGCTCATCGAGGAGTACACCAGCCTGATCACCCCGGTACGCGCCCCCACCCCGCCACCCTCACCCGACAGCAATGAGTTCATCGACGCGGCCACCGTCCGTTGACGGCGCCGCCGCGTTCAACCTAGAAGTCGCGCTTGTAGAAGATATCCAGGGAGCTGGCCAAACCGCTGGCCGCCTCCAGGTAGACCTTCTTGCTCAACTTGTAACGCAAAGCGATGGTGTTCGCTGGCTCGAACACCCCTACCCCGTAACGAAGGCTCAGCTTCTCGGTGAGGTTGCCACTGGCCACCACGCTGGTGGTATTGCCCGAGCCTTCGGTATCCAGCTGGAAGTCGTCGATGCCCAGGCTGGAGGCCAGGCTACCGGTGATACCGGCGCTGCCTGCCAGGCCGAGGCCCAGTGCCGCTTCGGCGAGCATGTTGTTGTCCTCGCCGGAGGTGCCCAATGGCCGCCCCAGCACCAGATAGGACAAGGCCTGCTCCTGGCTCATGGCCGGCTCCGAAAACACCTGGCTGGTCGGCTGTTCGGCACTGCCACTCAAGCGAATACCGGCAATCACATCATTTACCTTGCGGATGGCTTCGATGTCCAGGTAAGGCTGGTCGATCGGCCCGGCGAACAGCAGGCGCGCGCGGCGGATGGTCAGGCGCTGGCCGTAGGCGCGGTAGCGACCGTCTGCCAGGCTCAACTCACCGCGGGTGTCGAGGTTGTCACCGATGTGCACATGGCCAAGCAGGTTGGCGGTAAGGCCAAAGCCGGTGAACGACAGCTTGTCCTGGCCCACTTCGACGTCAATGTCCATGGCCATCGCCATGGGTGGCTTGCCCTCCTCGGTCTGGCGGCCAACGATGACCGTATCGTCCGAGACCTTGACGGTAGAAGGCGGTAATTCGCGCACAGTGATCTTGCCTTTGGGCACCAGTACTTTGCCGGTGACCGCCAGTTTGTCGTCGATCAGGCGCAAGGTCAGGTCCGGGGCGACCTCCAGCGTGGCGTAGGGCTCCACCGTGATCGGCAGTTGCTGGCCTTGCAAGCGCACGTCCATGCCCAGCGCCTGGCCCCAGGTGAGGTTGCCGCTCAACTGCCCGCGCCCTGCTTCGCCACTGCGCCAATTGCCTTCCAGGCGCACCTGCTCACCGGCGATCTGCGCCTGCACAGACAGTGCCTGCAGGCTGGCTGGCAGCTCCGCGCCGCTGACTTCGCCGCCACTGAGCGCCAGGTTGCCGTTGACCTGCGGTGCCAGCAAGGTCCCCGAGAGCTGGCCGCTGCCATTGAGCTGGCCGGCCAACCGCTCGACCATCGGCACGAAGGGCCGGGCCACCGAGAGGTCCAGGCCAGCCAGGCGGAAATCACCCGACAGCGGCTTGTTCTTGCCCAGCGGGTCTAGCCGGGTGTTGAGGTTCAGCTCACCCAGCCGCTCGCCACGGAATACCAGGCGCGTGTCGATACGCCGCGGTGCCAGGGTACTGTCCAGGCGCAGGGCCTGATACGGGAAGTCGATCCAGCGGCCTTTGTCGCGCACGCGCAGGGTGCCGCCACTGGCATCGACCACCACGCTACCCTTGGGGCCACTGGCCGGTATATCCAGGCTGATGTCGGCGTTGAGCAGCCCCTGCCAGGCGAAGTCCTTGGGCAGCCACTGCGCCAGGCTGCCCAGCGGGAACTGCTTGAGGTGGTAGCGCAAGCGCGGCTCCGGCGCCAGGCGTTGGTCATCGCCACACAGGCTGGCCTGGCCAGAGCGCCAGCAGTGGGCACCGAAATCGAGCTGGCCGTTGGCCAGCCGCTGCAACCGCGCCGGGGCCTGCAACTGCCAGTCCTGGCCACCGGCCTGGACTCGCCCGCTGGCCAGTCGCCCGCGCCAGTCGCCCTTGTTCAACTGGCCATCCAGACCCAGGTCGAGCTTGAGCTGCGGGCCGTCCAGGGCCAGGTTCAGGGCCTGCTGGCGAATGTCACCCTTGCCGCTGGCCTGCAACGTGCCCAGTGCCGTGTCACCCAGGTGAATGCCGGTGGCCTTGAGCTCGACCACCCCACGCTGGGCGCTGTCGAGCTTGGCATCCAGGTTCAGTTGTTGCAGGCGGTTCTCAGCCTGTGCCAGGCGCTGGCCCTGCAACGTCAGGGTGCCTTGCGGCGCCTGCAGCGTGCCGGCGACATCCACGCGCCCCTTGACCTGGCCTTGCAGCCGGGGCCACAGCTGGCCCAGGCGGGGCAAGTCGAGGTCGATGCGCCCGGCCAGGCGCTGCTGCAGGCTGCCACTGCCATTGATCCGGTTGTCCCCCAGCTGGATCGCCAGCGCACCCAGTGTCCAGCGCTGCCCGGCCCCTTGTGCCTCGGCCTTGAACACAGCCGGCTGGCCGCGCAAGCGCCCCTTGAGGTCAAGCTGGGCATCCAGGCTCAGCACGTCATCCTTCACCTCGCCTTTGGTACGCAATGGCCCCGCCAGGGTGCCAGGCAGCTCGGCCAGCCAGTAGGCCGGGTCGAGTGCAGACAGTTGCAAGTCGACATCCCACGCCAGGGTATCGGCAAAGCGCACTGCAACACTGCCGGCAGCCTTGCCCTGCCCGGCGGTGAGCGCCAGTTGTGGCAGCCGGACCTGATCCAGGTCGCCTTCGAAAGGGCTGGCCAGGGTGAACGCCCCCGCCGGGCCGTCAAGATCACCGGCGAAGGTCCCCTGATACTTGCCATCACGGTAATGCACACGGGTATTGAAGCGCTTGAGGGTAACCTGTGGCGGCGTTTCCAGCGGATACAGGCGCAGCCAGGGAAAATCCTGCCAGTCCAGCTGAGCATCGGCGGTCAGGCCTTGCTGCCAGTCTGCCGTGGCTTGCAGCTTGACGCGCTGGGTGTCGCTGGCGGTAAGGTCGAGGGCATCGAGCCTGGCCCCCTTGCTGTCGACCAGGCCGGACAACGCCAGGGCGATCGGCGATTGTTCTGCGGGCAGGTTGGCGGTACCCGACAGCTGGTAGCCCTTGAGCAGGTCGCCCTTGGCTGCCAGGTCGAGCTGGTTCAACTGCAAGGTGTCAGGCAAGGAAGCGGCCGGCTTGAACGCTTCGGAACGGATCTGCAGCGTCGCAGGCAAGTGCTCGGCCAGGGCCTGCAGCGTGCCGCTCAACGTGGCGTCCAGGTAGCCGCTGCTGGCTCCCGTGAGGTTCAAGGTCTTTTGCAGTTCACCCTCGGCGTTCAGCGCCAGCTGCCAGGGTTTGCCCCCTACAGCCGGCAGCTGCAGTTGCGCCTGCAGCGTTGTCGGCCAGTCGCCTTCGGGCTGGATATGGCCTTGCAGGTTCAGCAGCAGGTCGTCGCGCTGCAGGTGCAGGCTGTCGATCTGCATCCCACCGCGGGTCCAGTGCGCTGCAAGCTGCACGTCGCCCAGCAGATCACTGCCGTCCAGGCGCAGCTGCCCGACCTTCACCTCGCCCAGTTCGATGGCCACCGGCAGGCGCAGTGCCGGCAATTGCAGGGGGCCGCTGTCGGCCGGCTCGGTGCTTGGGGCAAAGGCCATGTCGATGCGCTGGGCCTGCAAGCGGTCGATGCACAAGGTGGCGCGCAGCAGGCAGGCAGGCGACCATGCCAACTGCGGGGCCTGCAGCTCGACCTTGCTGCCGGCGTCGGCCCAGCTTAACCGGCTTGCTTGCCAGCTGCCCCCCAGGCGGCCCTGGAAGTCGGTGACCTGCAAACCGGGAACCTTGCCCAGCGCCCAGCGGCTGCCGGCCTCGGTACCCAGCAGCAAGCCGAGGGCCAGGCCCAGGCCCGCCAGCAGTCCAGCCAGGCCCAGCAGGGTATATCTGATTACGCGTTTCACAACTCGGGCCCCATGGAAAAGTGCAGGCGAATGCCACCGTCGTCATCCAGCGCCTTGGCCAGGTCCAGGCGCAGCGGCCCCACTGGCGACACCCAGCGCACACCAAAACCGACCCCGGTTTTCAGGCTGGGCAATTCCAGGTCGTTGAACGAGTTGCCTTGGTCGACGAATGTGGCAAGCCGCCACTTCTCGGTCAGCGAGTACTGGTACTCGAAACTGCCGGCCACCAGGTAACGCCCGCCAATACGGTCACCGTCGCTGTTTTCGGGCGACAGGGTCTGGTAGTCGTAACCGCGCACGCTCTGGTCGCCGCCGGCGAAGAAGCGCAGCGACGGCGGGATATTGTTCTTGAAACCGTTGGTTGCGCTGCCGCCGAACTGCACGCGGCCAAGCAAGCGGTGGTTGTGGCCCAGGGTGGTCAGGCCCTTGAGCAGCACGTTGCCGTGCAGCAGGTTGGTGTCCGACACCAGCCCTTCCTTGGCCACCTGCACATCGAATTGCAGGCGGTAGCCATTGTGCGGGTCGATGCGGTTGTCACTGCGCAGGAACGAGTAGCTAACGCCGGGCATCAGCAGGTTGCTCAACCCGCTGTCGTCGCCCAGGCGGTACTCTTCGCGTTGGTATTTCAGCGAGATCACCCGTTGCCAACCGCTGGGCAGCTTGCTGTGCCACTCGGGGCCCACCGTCAGCAGCTTGCTGAGGGTGTCGGTACCGGCAAGTTCTTCATTCTGATAGCCGCCGGCAAAGCGCAATTTGTCGGTCAACGGCGGATCGAGGGGAATGTCGTACCACAACCCCACGTTCTGCCGCGGCGCCGACAGCTCGGTTTCCCAGCCATAGCTGTGGCCTTGGGGGTTGACCCAGTGGCGGGTCCAGTTGGCCTTGCCGCGCGGCCCGACGTCGGTGGAGTAACCCAGGCCCAGCCCCATGGTGCGGGGTTTGCGGGTTTCCAGGCGCACGTCCACCGGTATGTCTTCACCCACCGCGGCGGTGGGCGCCGCATCCACCCGTACCCCTTCGAAATAACCGCTCGACTGCAGGTCGTTGTTCAGTTCGGCGATCAGCTCCCAGTCGTACGGGGTACCTGGCTTGAACGGCACCATGCGCTGCAGCAGGTCTTCGTCCAGCGGCGTGTCGCCGCCAAAGGTGACTGCGCCAAGGCGGTAGCGCGGGCCACTCTGGTAGACCAATTCGATATCGGCCACCCCGGCCTGCGGGTCCACCGCCAGGCGCTGGCGGCTGAAGCGCCCGCTGAAGAAGCCGTAACGCGACGCCTGGTTCTGGATCAGGCGCTTGGCATCCTCGTAGGTACCGTGGTTGAGCTGTTCACCCGGGCGCAGCGCCCGGCTGTCGGGTACCCGAAAGGCCTTCATGTCACTGGCCGGGCCCTCGATGCGCACCGTGACGTTGCGCAGCCGAATCGGCTCGCCCGGGTTGATGCTGAGGATCAACTGCGGGGAATGGTCGGCATCGCTGGCAGGCTTGACCTCGCTGTCGATCTGCGCCTGATAGTAGCCAAGTGCCTGCGCGGCTTTGCGCGCCTGCTCCTCTGCACCACGACTGAAGCGCAACAGTGCTTCTTCATCGCGGTCACCCAGTGAGCCTATATAGCCTTCGACATTGGCCTTGAGCGCCTTGTTGGCCGGTTTCACCTGCACCAGCAACTCGCTCTGGCCCCATGCTGCAAAACTGGCGGCCCAGATAACCAAGCCCCAGGTCAATCTTCCTGAATACGTCATGCGGCGAATGCTACCAGACCCGAACGCTCAAGGGAGCCGCCTTGCGGCATGTTCAGGCCAAAGCGGATGTCGAAGCCACCGGGTTGGGGTGAAAGAATACCCGTTCCCGGATCGGCCCTATGGCCACCTCACCAATTTCCTCGTAACCCTGGCGCTGGTAGAACGCCAGATAGTGCTCATTGCCCGTGTCCAGCACCACGCCTTGGGTGCCAGGGTCTTCGGCGCACCAGTCATGCACAGCTTGTAACAATTGTTCGCCGTACTGCTTGCCTTGAAACTGCGGGTGCACCCCCAGCAGTGGCAGCACATGCACCTGATCACTGGGCAGGCAGGTCGACAAAGCGGCCTGGTAGTCCATGTAGCGCCGCGTGCAGCGCAGGCCGGTGCCGAGCATCATGCGCAGGCGCCAGGCCCAACTGTCCGCCACACCCAAGCGGCGCAGCGGCGGCACGATCAGGGCCACGGCCACCAGGCGATCGTCCACCAGCAAGCCGATCGCAGGCAGTTGCAGGTAGAAGTGCTGGCGTACCCATTCACGCACCATCACCCGCAGGCGCCGTTCATAGCCTGGGCGCTGGGCTTCGAAGATATAGGCAAAAGTGGGTTCGTGCCGGTAGGCGTTGTACAGCAGGGAACGTACCTCGCGGCTGTAACCATCATCGAGCAGGCAGACACGGGCCGGAGCGGCTGTGGTTTCGGGCATTGCGGGCAGACCTCCTGGAATGGGCGTTCAGAGCCTTGGAGGTTGCGCTCCGCGCTTCGTTCCACCCTTACAGCACGTTAGCAGCAGGCCTCCTGCCCCGCCACGCTGGTGATCGCCGGCGATGTCCGCTAGCATCGCGCCTTTTACCGGGATTGTCTTTCCATGAAGATCGTCTGTTTCAACATCAACGGCCTGCGAGCCCGCCCGCACCAGCTGGCAGCGCTGATCGAAAAGCACCAACCAGACGTGATCGGCCTGCAGGAAACCAAGGTCAGCGACGAGCAGTTCCCGTTGGCCGACGTACAGGCGCTGGGTTACCACGTGCACTACCACGGGCAGAAGGGCCACTACGGCGTCGCCCTGCTCTCGCGCCAGGCGCCGCTCAGCCTGCACAAAGGCTTTGCCGGCGATGAAGAAGACGCCCAGCGCCGCTTCATCTGGGGCACCTTCGCCGACGCCCAGGGCAACCCGATCACCATCATGAACGGCTACTTCCCCCAAGGCGAAAGCCGCGACCACCCCACCAAGTTTCCGGCCAAGCAGCGCTTCTACAGCGACCTGCAGGTACTGCTGGAAAGCCAGTTCCGCAACGACCAGCCAGTGCTGGTGATGGGCGACATGAACATCTCGCCGCAGGACTGCGACATCGGCATTGGCCCGGACAATGCCAAGCGCTGGCTGAAGACCGGCAAGTGCAGTTTCCTGCCGGAAGAGCGCGAATGGATGGAGCGCTTGAAAGGCTGGGGCCTGGTAGACAGTTTCCGCCACCTGTACCCGGACGTGAACGACCGCTTCAGCTGGTTCGACTACCGCAGCCGCGGCTTTGAAGACGAGCCCAAGCGCGGCCTGCGCATCGACCTGATCATGGCCTCGCACGCGCTGGTGCCGCGGATCAAGGCAGCAGGCGTGGATTATGAACTGCGCGGGATGGAAAAGCCGTCCGATCATGCACCGATCTGGCTTGAGTTGAGCTGACCGTGTGAGCGCAACATGTCTGCCGGGGCGGCTCGATCGCGACACAAGGGCGCGCCGGCAAAGCCTGGGTTACAAGCCCAGGCGCAGCACCTCGCCTACCCCCGCCCCACGCACATCGTCCGCCGCGCTGACCAAGGCAAAGTTGTACGCCCCATGCGACCAGTACCGCGCCTCCAGCTGGCCATCGACCCGTTGCCCGTTCGGCATGCGCCGAAAGCCTTCGCTGGGTGAACGCATGAACAGGCTGATACGCTGGCCCTTGCCGTCCTCGAACACCAACAAGGCTGCGGGCCCTTGCTCGTTGCTGAGCAACCGCGCCCCCCCCGGCCTGAAGCCATAGCCCGCCAGGTCTGGCAACTGCCCGACACGGTTGAAGTGCCGGCCCAGCCAATCGCGCAACTGGGCCGGGTCGCTGGCCTGAATATCCAGCGCCTGGCTGGCGGCGAACAACTTGTGCGCCTGCACGGCATCGGCCATCGGCAGCTCGGCATTGGCCAGGGTGGCATCGCGGGCCTGCCAGCCGCCCAAGCCCCCTACACCCAGGGCCAGCACCATGGCCGCTGCCGCGGCCCAGCGCCGCTGCCGGCGTTGGCGCAGTTGCCGCCGCAGCTGGCCCAGCTCAAGCGCGGGGGCACCGGCTGGCTCGCCAAGCCCGGCCAGCGCCGTGCGCAGCC
>NZ_AEWE02000037.1:43103-54374 GCF_000190455.2 Pseudomonas sp. TJI-51 | reverse complement strand
ATAGAATCTCCCACAGGGGTGTGATGTTGCCTGAACGATAGAGGCTGGCACCTTTGTTGCTCTACGTAGGCTATTCGCTGCATGGGTGTCAAAAAAATGCGGCCGCAGGAGAGAGAAGGGTCATGAGCCAAGGTGTTGAATTCAATCGTCTGATGCTGGATATGCGCGCCATGCAGGCCGACGCCATGTCGCTGCCCAAGGTCACCGCTGCCCCCGAGCTGGCGCCAGGTCAAAGCACCTTTGCCGACATGCTCGGCCAGGCCATTGGCAAGGTGCATGAAACCCAGCAAGCCTCGACCCAGTTGGCCAACGCCTTCGAAATCGGCAAGAGCGGCGTCGACCTTACCGACGTGATGATCGCTTCGCAGAAGGCCAGCGTGTCGATGCAGGCCATGACCCAGGTACGCAACAAGCTGGTCCAGGCGTACCAGGACATCATGCAGATGCCGGTTTGAGGACGGATGTAACCCATGGCTGAAGCAGTCGTCGATAACGCCCCCGCCAAGGCTGGTTCGCCAGCGGCCAAGCCGCCGCTGTTCGGCATGGCGTTTCTGGAAAACATCGCGCAGATGCCCATGCTGCGGCAGGTCGGCCTCATGGTCGGCCTGGCGGCCAGCGTGGCGATCGGCTTTGCCGTGGTGCTGTGGTCGCAGCAACCCGATTACCGTCCGCTGTACGGCAGCTTGTCGGGCATGGACACCAAGCAGGTCATGGACACCCTGGCTGCGGCCGACATTCCGTACAACGTCGAACCCAATTCTGGCGCCTTGCTGGTCAAGTCCGATGACCTCGCCCGTGCACGCCTGAAGCTGGCCGCGGCGGGCGTGGCGCCAAGTGACGGCAACGTGGGCTTCGAACTGCTCGACAAGGAGCAGGGCCTGGGCACCAGCCAGTTCATGGAGGCTACCCGCTACCGCCGCAGCCTGGAAGGCGAGCTGGCGCGCACCGTGTCGAGCCTGAACAACGTCAAGGCCGCCCGCGTTCACCTGGCCATTCCGAAAAGCTCGGTGTTCGTGCGCGACGAACGCAAGCCCAGCGCTTCGGTACTGGTCGAGTTGTACCCAGGCCGCGCCCTGGAACCCGGGCAGGTGATGGCTATCGTCAACCTGGTCGCCACCAGCGTGCCGGAGCTGGACAAGTCACAGGTCACCGTGGTGGACCAGAAGGGCAACCTGCTGTCCGAGCAGATCCAGGATTCTGCGCTGACCCAGGCTGGCAAGCAGTTCGACTACAGCCGCCGGGTGGAAAGCATGCTCACCCAGCGTGTGCACAACATTTTGCAGCCGGTGCTGGGCAACGACCGCTACAAGGCCGAAGTATCCGCCGACCTGGACTTCAGCGCAGTCGAGTCCACTTCCGAGCAGTTCAACCCCGACCAACCAGCGCTGCGCAGTGAGCAGTCGGTTGATGAGCAACGTGCCAGCAGCCAAGGCCCGCAGGGCGTGCCTGGGGCACTGAGCAACCAGCCGCCCGGTGCGGCCACAGCACCGCAGACCACCGGTGGCGCCGCCACCCCGGCAGCGGCCATTCAGCCTGGGCAACCGCTGGTCGATGCCAATGGCCAGCAGATCATGGACCCGGCCACCGGCCAGCCGATGCTCGCGCCGTACCCGTCGGACAAGCGGCAGCAAAGCACGAAGAACTTCGAGCTGGACCGCTCGATCAGCCACACCCGCCAGCAGCAAGGGCGCATGACCCGTCTGTCGGTGGCCGTGGTGGTCGACGACCAGGTCAAGATCGACCCCGCGACTGGTGACGCCACCCGTGCCCCGTGGGGCAGCGAAGACCTGGCGCGCTTCACCCGCCTGGTGCAGGACGCCGTTGGTTTCGATGCCAGCCGTGGCGACAGCGTGACGGTGATCAACGTGCCGTTCGCGGCCGACCGTGGCGAGGAAATTGCCGACATCGCCTTCTACCAGCAGCCGTGGTTCTGGGATATCGTCAAGCAGGTGTTGGGCGTAGTGTTCATCCTGGTGCTGGTATTCGGTGTACTGCGGCCGGTGTTGAACAACATTACAGGGGGCGGCAAGCAAGCTGCCCCGGATAGCGACATGGAGCTGGGCGGCATGATGGGTCTGGATGGCGAACTGGCCAACGACCGCGTCAGCTTGGGTGGCCCGACAAGCATTCTGCTGCCTAGCCCAAGCGAGGGTTACGAGGCACAGCTCAACGCAATCAAAGGCCTGGTGGCCGAAGACCCGGGCCGTGTTGCCCAGGTCGTGAAAGAGTGGATCAACGCCGATGAGTGATAACCGAGCCGTTACCGCCAAGCTGAGCCGCGTGGACAAGGCGGCGATCCTGTTGCTTTCGCTGGGTGAAACCGATGCGGCGCAGGTGCTGCGGCACATGGGCCCCAAGGAGGTACAGCGGGTAGGTGTGGCCATGGCGCAGATGGGCAATGTGCACCGTGACCAGGTCGAGCAGGTGATGAGTGAGTTCGTCGATATTGTCGGCGACCAGACCAGCCTGGGCGTGGGCTCCGATGCCTATATCCGTAAGATGCTCAACCAGGCGCTGGGCGAGGACAAGGCCAACGGCCTGGTCGACCGCATCCTGCTGGGTGGCAATACCAGTGGCCTGGACAGCCTGAAGTGGATGGAGCCGCGCGCCGTGGCGGATGTGATCCGCTACGAGCACCCGCAGATCCAGGCCATCGTGGTCGCCTACCTCGACCCCGACCAGGCCGGCGAGGTACTGAGCAACTTCGATCACAAGGTGCGCCTGGACATCGTGCTGCGCGTGTCGTCGCTCAACACTGTGCAGCCAGCAGCCTTGAAGGAATTGAACCAGATTCTGGAGAAGCAGTTCTCGGGCAACTCCAACGCCGCGCGCACCACCCTGGGTGGCATCAAGCGCGCCGCCGACATCATGAACTTCCTCGACAGCTCCGTGGAAGGCGCGTTGATGGACGCGATCCGCGAAATCGACAGCGACCTGTCGGAGCAGATCGAAGACCTGATGTTCGTCTTCAACAACCTGGCCGATGTCGACGACCGCGGTATCCAGGCGCTGCTGCGCGAGGTGTCGTCGGACGTGCTGGTGGTATCGCTCAAGGGTGCCGACGAGCGCGTCAAGGACAAGATATTCAAGAACATGTCCAAGCGTGCCTCGGAGCTGCTGCGCGACGACCTGGAGGCCAAGGGCCCGGTGCGGGTCAGCGATGTGGAAACGGCGCAAAAGGAAATCCTCACCATTGCCCGGCGCATGGCCGAAGCCGGCGAGATCGTGCTTGGCGGCAAAGGCGCCGAGGAAATGATTTAAGCGGCAAGCTAAAAGAAACAGCAGCCCTTGCGCAGCCTGCTTTTTTCTTCAAACTTGCCGCTTGAAGCTTGCCGCTATGACCCACAGGCATTACCAATGTCCACCAAAGAACACCACCCCAGCGACCTGATCCGTGCCCGCGACCTCGAGGGCGTGGATGTATGGGCGTTGCCCAGTTTCGACCCGCAACCCGAGCCCCAACCTGAGCCAGAACCCGAGGTGGTTGAGGACGAAATCGAGGAAGTGCCGCTGGAAGAAGTCCAGCCACTGACCCTGGAAGAGCTCGAAGCCATACGCCAGGAAGCCTACAACGAGGGCTTCGCCACCGGTGAGCGCGAGGGCTTCCATAGCACCCAGCTCAAGGTTCGCCAGGAGGCCGAAGAGGCGCTCAAGGCCAAGCTCGACAGCCTTGAGCGGCTGATGAGCAACCTGATGGCGCCGATTGCCGAGCAAGACACGCAGATCGAAAAGCAGCTGGTGCATCTGGTCGCGCACATGACCCGCCAGGTGATCGGCCGTGAGCTGCGCACCGACTCCAGCCAGATCGCCCAGGTGTTGCGCGAGGCACTCAAGCTGCTGCCCATGGGCGCGGACAACATTCGTATTCACCTCAACCCGCAGGATTTCGAGCTGGCCAAGGCCCTGCGTGAACGGCACGAGGAAAACTGGCGGCTATTGGAAGACAGCGCCTTGTTACCGGGGGGTTGCCGCATCGAAACCGCGCACAGTCGCATCGACGCGAGCATGGAAACGCGTACCGAAAAGGCCGTGGCGCAGTTGTTCGACCAGTTGCACGACCATTCCCTGCACCCGGCTCAACCCGACCTGGCGATAGACCTGGATGCGCCGCTCGAGCCTGCCGTGGACAACCCTGATGCGCCTTGAACGCACCAGTTTCAGCAAGCGCCTGGGCAGTTACGCCGAGGCCATTGCGCTGCCCGCCCAGCCCATCGTCGAAGGCCGCCTGCTGCGCATGGTCGGCCTTACCCTGGAGGCCGAAGGTCTGCGTGCCGCCGTTGGTAGCCGCTGCCTGGTGATCAACGACGACAGTTATCACCCGGTGCAGGTCGAGGCCGAGGTCATGGGCTTTGCCGGGTCCAAGGTGTTCCTCATGCCGGTGGGCAGCATTGTCGGCATTGCCCCGGGCGCACGCGTGGTGCCGCTGGATGACGGCGGCCGCCTGCCCATGGGCATGAGCATGCTCGGCCGGGTACTGGACGGTGCGGGCCGCGCGCTGGATGGCAAGGGCGGGATGAAGGCCGAGGATTGGGTGCCGATGGACGGCCCGGTGATCAACCCGCTCAACCGCGACCCGATCAGCAAACCGCTGGATGTGGGTATTCGCAGCATCAACGGCCTGCTGACCGTCGGCCGGGGTCAGCGCCTGGGCCTGTTTGCCGGTACCGGCGTGGGTAAATCGGTATTGCTGGGCATGATGACCCGCTTCACCGAAGCGGAAATCATCGTGGTCGGCCTGATTGGCGAGCGGGGCCGCGAGGTCAAGGAATTCATCGAGCACATTCTCGGTGAGGAGGGCCTGAAGCGCTCCGTGGTGGTCGCCTCGCCGGCCGACGATGCCCCCCTAATGCGCCTGCGCGCCGCCATGTACTGCACGCGCATTGCCGAGTACTTCCGCGATAAAGGCAAGAATGTGCTGTTGCTGATGGATTCGCTGACCCGTTTTGCCCAGGCCCAGCGGGAAATTGCCCTGGCCATTGGCGAGCCGCCGGCCACGCGGGGTTATCCGCCGTCGGTGTTTGCCAAGCTGCCCAAGCTGGTGGAGCGGGCGGGTAATGGCTTGCCGGGCGGTGGGTCGATCACCGCGTTCTATACCGTGCTGTCCGAAGGTGACGATCAGCAAGACCCCATCGCGGATTCGGCGCGTGGTGTGCTTGACGGGCACTTCGTGCTGTCGCGGCGCCTTGCGGAGGAAGGCCATTACCCGGCCATCGATATCGAAGCCTCGATCAGCCGGGTGATGCCGCAGGTGGTGGATGCCGACCACTTGCGCCAGGCGCAGAAATTCAAGCAGCTGTGGTCGCGCTTGTCGCAAAGCCGCGACCTGATCAGCGTGGGTGCCTATGTGGCGGGCGGCGATCCGGAGACTGACCTGGCGATTGCCCTGCAGTCGAAGCTGGTGGGCTTCTTGCGCCAGGGCCTGCGTGAAAACGTGGATATGGCGCAGAGCCGTGAAGAGCTGGGGGCGATCTTCACGCCCCCGGCCGGCTGATAGGCCATGGCCCTCCCTGGGCGCGCCGCGCGCCTGGCGCCGGTGGTGGACATGGCCGAAGAGGCCGAGCGCAAGGCCGCCCAGCGGCTGGGCCATTTCCAGCAGCAAGTTGCCGTCGCCCAGGCCAAGCTGGCCGAGCTGGAGCGGTTTCGCGAAGACTACCAGCAGCAGTGGATCAACCGCGGTGGGCAGGGGGTCAATGGCAACTGGCTGGTGAACTACCAGCGCTTCCTTGGCCAGTTGGAAACGGCGATGGCCCAGCAGCGGCAGAGCCTGGTCTGGCATCAGAACAACCTCAACAATGCCCGTGGCACGTGGCAGCAGGCCTACGCCCGGGTGGAGGGGCTGCGCAAGCTGGTGCAGCGCTACCTGGACGAGGCCCGCCGCGCCGAGGACAAGCGTGAGCAGCGCCTGCTGGACGAGTTGTCCCAGCGCCTGCCGCGGCAAGATCAGTTCTGAATCCGTGGCGTCGCTTTGTGAAGCGGCCTGTGGGCGCCGTGTTCTTGCCGCCCGTGCCATCGCCTGCTAAACCTTCAACAAGCTGTATTCGCCATCATCGAAGGAATCGCTCGCATGGCAGTGGAAACTGATCTCACGCAGGATGGGAAAACGTTGACGATCAAGATCAAAGGACGCTTCGATTTCAGCCAGCATCAGGAATTTCGCGGTGCTTATGAGCGCCAACCAGGCGGGCACGATCGCGTGGTTGTCGATCTGAAAGACACGACCCACCTCGACAGTTCGGCCCTGGGCATGCTGTTGCTGCTGCGTGACCATGCGGGAGAAGCGGTCGAGGTTGAAGTGATGAATCCCAGCTCCGATGTGCGCAAGATTCTCGCCATCTCCAATTTCGAAAAACTCTTCAAGATCAGCTGAGCGCCGACATGCCGGCCGAACAGGCATTGACCGTACTGGTTGCCGAGGACGGTGCCGCCGACCGTCTGTTGCTGGCGCAGATCGTGCGCCGCCAGGGGCACGAGGTTGTCACTGCGGAAAATGGTGAGCAGGCCGTGGCGCTGTTCGTCGAGCGGCGCCCGCAGTTGGTGCTGCTGGATGCGCTGATGCCGGTCATGGACGGCTTCGAGGCGGCGCGGCAGATCAAGGCCCTGGCCGGCGAGGCGCTGGTGCCGATCATTTTCCTCACCTCGCTGAACGAGGAGGAGGCCCTGGTGCGTTGCCTGGAAGCGGGCGGCGATGACTTCATGGCCAAGCCCTACAGCGCGGTAATACTGGCAGCCAAGATCCGCGCCATGGACCGCCTCCGTCGGTTGCAGGGTACCGTGCTGGCGCAGCGCGACCAGATCGCCCGGCACCACCACCACTTGCTCAACGAACAGCGGGTGGCCAAGGCCGTGTTCGACAAGGTGGCGCATGCCGGCTGCCTGGCGGCGCCGAACATCCGCTACCTGCAATCACCCTACGCCTTGTTCAATGGTGACCTGATGCTGGCGGCCTTCACGCCGGCCGGCGACATGCGTGTACTGCTGGGTGATTTTACCGGCCACGGCTTGCCGGCTGCGGTGGGTGCCATGCCGCTGGCGGAGGTGTTCTACGGCATGACCGCCAAGGGCTACGGCATGGCCGAGGTCCTGCGCGAGATGAACGCCAAGCTCAAGCGTATTCTGCCGGTCGACATGTTCTGCTGCGCGGTGCTGCTGAATCTGAGCATGCAGTGTGGCGCAGTGGAGGTATGGAATGGCGGCATGCCTGACGTCTACCACCTCTCGCTGGATGGCCAGGTGTTGTCGGTGCTGCAGTCTCGGCACCTGCCGCTGGGTATTCTGGCGGCCGAACGCTTCGATGCCAGCACAGAGATGTTGCCGCTGGTGCCAGGGGAGCGCCTGTTCCTGCTGTCGGACGGGGTGCTGGAAACTGCCGACGAGCAGGAGCGCCTGTTCGGCGAGCGGCGCCTGCGCGAGGTGCTGAACGCCAATCGTGACCCGGCCTGCTTGTTCGACGAGCTGCTGTTGGCCCTGGAGCGTTTTGGAGGGCACCCGCGCGACGATATCAGCCTGTGCGATATCCGCATGTTCGGTGCCAAAGAGCGGCCACCGATGCCGGTGGTCTACGCTGACAGCGGCCGGTCAAGCCCGCAGGACTGGTCGTTGGCGTTCGAGGTGCGGGGTGCCAGCCTCAAAAGTTTCAACCCGGTGCCCTACTTGGTGCAGTTGTTGCAGGAAATACCCGGCTTGCGAGCGCGCACTGGCCACCTGCACAGCGTGCTCAGCGAGTTGTATTCCAATGCGCTGGAGCATGGCGTGCTCGGTCTGGATTCGCAGCTCAAATGCGATGTGCAGGGCTTTGCCGACTATTATCAAGAACGGGCGCGGCGCCTGGCATCGCTGGCTGAAGGTTGTGTAAGCATCCGTTTCAGGGTTGAACCGCGTGGCCAGGGTGGGCGTCTGAGTATCGAAGTCAGCGACAGCGGCGCTGGTTTCGATGTGCCGAGCGTACTGGCACGGGCTGTGCCGGACCACGGCCTGAGTGGGCGTGGTCTGAAACTGGTGCGGCAGCTGGCCGGTGATGCGCGCTGGGCAGAGGGTGGGCGGTGTGCGCAGGTGGAATTCGAATGGTGAGCCCCGGGCGGGCTTGGGCATAATCTGCTTGATCAGGGAGTGAGCAAGTGATGGACATGCATATCGATCACCAGGTTCTCAAGGGCCTGCGTGAGGTCATGGAGGATGAGTATCTGACGTTGGTGGAGACGTTTCTCACGGACTCGGAGCGCCGCGTGGAGCAGCTACTTGCGGCGAAAAATGCGGCAGAACTCAGGATGGCTGCACACAGCTTCAAGGGCAGTAGCAGCAATATGGGCGCCATGGTGTTGGCCAGCCTGTGCCAGCAGCTTGAAGAGCGTGCGCGGCGGCCGCCGCTGTATGGCATCGAGGACCTGATCAGCCGCATTGATCGGGAGTATCAGGAGGTAAAGCGCTTTTATCGCGGTGAGAAAGATCGCATTTCTACCGGCTGACGGGTAGTTGGCGCGAGTCTTGCTTTTCTCCGCCAGGAAGATACTCACGTTCTGGCGCGGAGACCGCTCGATGCCTGTCGCACCCAACCCTTTGTTGCAAGCCAATGCCCCCGCCAGTAGCGCGCGTTCAACTGCCCTGCAGGCAGACAAACCCGTGCAGGCGTTGGGCGACAAGGGCGACGGCTTCGACCAGGTCATGGCCCGGCAGCGGCGCAACCCGCCGGCTGGGCCCGATGACAAGGTTGCCCAGGCCAGGCCCAAGGACAAGCCGGAAGCGGCTGTTGGCGGCAAGAAAGACCCGGGCAGCAAGGCAGCGGTTGCCGATGACGGCAACAAATTGCCAGATGACGATACCGCCCAGGCCGATACCGGGCTGACGGACGCCAGCCTGGTGGCCGGGCAGGTCACCGATGGCCAGCCCGGCGGGCAGTTGATCCAGGCCCAGGCCGAGGCGGTGACGCCCGTGTTGCAAGCCGCCACGGCGCAAGCCCAACTGGCCACCGCAGTGCCGGCAGAACCCACCGAAGAAGCCTTCGACCCTGACGCCGACCCCTTGGCCAACCTGCCAACCCTGCGCCTGGCGCTGGAGCACAGCGCCCAGGCCAAAGGCAGTACTTCCGCACATGCCCTTGATCCGGCTCAGGCCCAGGGCGATGACGCCCGCGCTGCCGTCAATAGCTTGACGACTCTGGTCGAGCAAAGCGAGGGCGACGCTACCGAGTCCGGTGACGGGGCGTTCGGTGCCTTGCTCGAAGATGGCCTGAAAGACACCAAGAGCGCTGCCAGCGACACCCGTATCGACGACTTCGCCAATCGTCTGGCCAGCCTGACCCAGGCAGCCACGGCCAAGACCGCCAACGCGGTGCCGGCCAGTGCCAGCCCGCTGCACCAGCCCTTGCCGATGAACCAGAATGCGTGGGCTGAGGGCCTGGTCAACCGGGTCATGTACTTGTCCAGCCAGAATCTCAAGTCGGCGGATATCCAGCTGGAGCCGGCCGAGCTGGGCCGCCTGGACATTCGCGTCAATGTGGCAGCGGACCAGGCGACCCAGATCACCTTCATCAGCGGCCACGCGGGCGTGCGTGATGCTCTGGACAGCCAGGTGCACCGCCTGCGCGAGCTGTTCGCCCAGCAGGGGCTGGCGCAGCCCGACGTCAACGTCGCCGATCAGTCGCGGGGGCAGCAGCAGCAACAGGGCCAGGCACAGGACAGCAACCTGTCCGGGGTGGCCGCGCGGCGGGCCGGGCAGGGTGGGGGCGAGGTTGTCGAGAGCGCCCGGCCTGTGGAGCAGCAGGTGGTTGTCGGCGACAGTGCGGTCGATTACTACGCCTGATGCCGGGTAGCCTGTTCCGGCCTGTTCGCGGGCTTGCCCGCTCCCACAGGGGTTTGCAACCTGTGCAGTACCTGTGGCAGCGGGCATGCCCGCGAAGAAGACAGCACCGCAAATCCTGCTGAAACGAGCTTCTGAATAATCTGGCATAACACTTGCTCAAGCCAAGCCATCCTCCTTTGAACCCCCGATGGACGACGGATTATTGGCATGGCGAAGAGCGAAGCAGTCAAAGACCCCGCCACAAAAGGCAAACTCAAGCTGATCATCATGGCTGTCGTCGGCTTGTTGCTGGCGATCGGCCTTTCGGTGGGCGCTACCTGGTTCATCATGCACAAGAGCGAACCGGCGCCGGCCGCCGAGGCGGCAGCCAGCAACGTCAAGCCAGCAGCGATCTACCAGGCGCTGACCCCGGCCTTCGTGGTCAACTTCAACCAGAACGGGCGCCAGCGCTACATGCAGGTGAGCATCACCATGCAGGCGCGCAACCAGGCAGACCTGGATGCACTCAAGGTGCACATGCCGGTTATCCGCAACAACCTGGTGATGATGTTCTCCGGGCAGGGCTTCGACGCCCTCGCCAGCAGCCCGGTCGGCCAGGAAATGCTGCGCCAGAAAGCCACTGCCGTGGTCCAGGAAGTGGCGCAGAAGGAACTTGGCAAGCCGGTCATCGACCAGCTGCTGTTCACCAATTTCGTATTGCAGTAGGAGTCCGTCATGGCCGTACAGGACCTGCTGTCCCAGGATGAAATCGATGCCCTGTTGCACGGCGTCGACGACGGGCTGGTGCAGACCGAGACCGCCGCGGAGCCCGGCAGTATCAAAAGCTACGACCTGACCAGTCAGGACCGTATCGTGCGCGGTCGCATGCCGACCCTGGAAATGATCAACGAGCGTTTCGCCCGCTACACCCGCATCAGCATGTTCAACCTGCTGCGCCGCTCGGCCGACGTGGCCGTGGGTGGCGTGCAGGTGATGAAGTTCGGCGAGTACGTGCACTCGCTGTATGTGCCGACCAGCCTGAACCTGGTCAAGATCAAGCCATTGCGCGGCACTTCGCTGTTCATTCTCGACGCCAAGCTAGTGTTCAAGTTGGTGGACAATTTCTTCGGCGGCGATGGCCGCCACGCCAAGATCGAGGGCCGTGAGTTCACCCCCACCGAGCTGCGCGTGGTACGCATGGTGCTGGACCAGTGCTTCGTCGACCTGAAGGAAGCCTGGCAGGCCATCATGCCGGTGTCTTTCGAGTACATGAACTCCGAGGTCAACCCGGCCATGGCCAACATCGTCGGCCCGAGCGAGGCAGTGGTGGTGTCCACCTTCCATATCGAGCTGGACGGTGGTGGCGGTGACCTGCACGTGACCATGCCGTATTCGATGATCGAGCCGGTGCGGGAAATGCTCGACGCCGGTTTCCAGTCCGACCTGGACGACCAGGACGAGCGTTGGGTCAAGGCCCTGCGCGAAGACGTGCTGGAT
>NZ_AEWE02000037.1:28152-43047 GCF_000190455.2 Pseudomonas sp. TJI-51 | reverse complement strand
GCACATGCAGCCTGGCGATGTGATACCGGTGGAGTTGCCCGAGCACCTGGTGTTGCGCGCCAATGGCGTGCCGGCGTTCAAGGCGCGGCTGGGCTCGCACAAGGGCAACCTGGCGCTGCAGATCATCGACCCGATCGAACGCCGCTGACGGCGTGCCGGTCGCCCCTAACGAATTGAATGCCTGTCGAGGAAACCATGGCTAACGAAAACGAGATCACCTCCCCAGAAGATCAGGCCTTGGCCGATGAGTGGGCCGCCGCGCTGGAAGAGACCGGTGCTGCCGGCCAGGCGGACATCGATGCGCTGCTGGGCGGTGACACCGGCAGCCACAGCGGCCCCCCCCCCCGCCCCGGCGCCCGGGCCCCCCTGCCAATGGAAGAGTTCGCCAGCTCGCCCAAGCCGAACGAAAATGTCAGCCTCGAAGGCCCGAACCTGGATGTGATCCTGGATATCCCGGTGAACATCTCCATGGAAGTGGGCAGCACCGAGATCAACATCCGCAACCTGCTGCAGCTCAACCAGGGTTCGGTCATCGAGCTTGACCGCCTGGCCGGCGAGCCACTGGACGTGCTGGTCAACGGTACGTTGATCGCCCATGGCGAAGTGGTGGTGGTCAACGAGAAGTTCGGCATTCGCCTGACCGACGTGATCAGCCCCAGCGAACGCATCAAGAAGCTGCGCTGAGTGAAGGCCACGATACGCGCCATCGCGGCACTTGCGGCGTTGTTTGGCAGCCACGCCTGCCTGGCAGCGGCCACCCCCACGGCCACGCCGACAGCGGCGCCTGGCAGCCTGGGCGGGCAACTGGCGCAGATGGTCTTCGGCCTGCTGCTGGTGGTTGGCCTGATTTTCTTCCTGGCCTGGCTGCTGCGGCGTTTGCAGAGCACGGCGGTGAAGGGTGGGCAGGTGATCGAGATCGTCGGCAGCCGCGCCATCGGCCCGCGCGATCGCCTGTTGCTGGTGCAGGTGGGCAAGGAGCAGATTTTGATAGGCCATACCCCGGGCAGCATCGAGGCATTGCATGTGCTGGCAGAGCCGGTGCAGGTGCCGGAAAACGCTCGCCAGGCGACGCCGGAGTTTGCCCAGCGGTTGATGGAGTTGATGGGCAAGAACCCTAAGGACAACAGGTGATGAGCGGCGCGCTGCGTAGGTTGTTGGGGCCGATGTTGACAGTGGCGCTGTTGCTGGCCGCGCCGTTGGCGTTGGCCGCCGACCCGTTGTCGATTCCGGCCTTTACCCTGTCCAATACTGCGGACGGGCAGCAGGAATATTCGGTCAGCCTCCAAATCCTGCTGATCATGACGGCGCTGAGCTTTATTCCAGCGTTCGTCATCCTCATGACCAGCTTCACCCGTATCATCATCGTGTTCTCGATCCTGCGCCAGGCCCTGGGCTTGCAGCAGACACCGTCGAACCAGCTGCTGACCGGCATGGCGCTGTTCCTGACGATGTTCATCATGGCCCCGGTGTTCGACCGGGTGAACCAGGATGCCTTGCAGCCTTACCTGAAAGAACAGATGACCGCTCAGCAGGCCATCGACAAGGCCCAGGGCCCGCTCAAGGACTTCATGCTGGCGCAAACCCGGCAAAGCGACCTGGACCTGTTCATGCGCTTGTCCAAGCGCACCGACATTGCCGGGCCCGATCAGGTGCCGCTGACCATCTTGGTGCCCGCGTTCGTCACCTCCGAGCTGAAAACGGCGTTCCAGATCGGCTTCATGATTTTCATCCCGTTCCTGATCATCGACATGGTGGTGGCCAGTGTGCTGATGGCGATGGGTATGATGATGCTGTCGCCGCTGATCATTTCGCTGCCGTTCAAGATCATGCTGTTCGTGCTGGTCGATGGCTGGGCGCTGATCATGGGCACCCTGGCCAGCAGTTTCGGCGGCGTCTGACGCCGTCAAGGAGAGCCGCCGATGACACCTGAAGTCGCTGTCGACCTGTTCCGTGATGCCCTGTGGCTGACCACCCTGATGGTGGCCGTGCTGGTGGTGCCAAGCCTGCTGGTGGGCCTGGTGGTGGCGATGTTCCAGGCCGCCACGCAGATCAACGAACAGACCCTGAGCTTTCTGCCGCGCCTGCTGGTGATGCTGATCACGCTGATCGTTGCCGGGCCGTGGCTGGTGCAGAAGTTCATGGAGTACATCACCACGCTCTACGCCAACATTCCGCAGCTCATAGGTTGATGCGCGGATGCTGGAGCTGACCGATACGCAGATCGGCACCTGGGTCGCCACCTTCATCCTGCCGTTGTTCAGGGTGACGGCGGTGTTGATGACCATGCCGATCTTCGGTACCCGCATGCTGCCGGCGCGGGTGCGCCTGTACGTGGCCGTGGCCATTACCGTGGTCATCGTGCCGGCGTTGCCACCGCTGCCTGAATTCGACCCGCTGAGCCTGCGCGGCCTGCTGCTGTGCGCCGAACAGATCATCGTCGGGACGTTGTTCGGCCTGGCGTTGCAGTTGCTGTTCCAGGCGTTCGTGATTGCCGGGCAGATCGTTGCGGTGCAGATGGGTATGGCCTTCGCCTCCATGGTCGACCCGGGGAACGGGGTCAACGTTACGGTGATCAGCCAGTTCATGACGATGCTGGTGAGTGTGCTGTTCCTGTTGATGAACGGCCACCTGGTGGTGTTCGAGGTGCTGACCGAAAGCTTCTCCACGTTGCCGGTGGGCAATGCGCTGGTGGTCAACCACTTCTGGGAGCTCGCCGGGCGCATGGGTTGGGTTTTCGGTGCCGGCTTGCTGTTGATCCTGCCGGTGATTGCGGCGTTGCTGGTGGTGAACATTGCCTTTGGGGTGATGACCCGTGCGGCGCCGCAGCTGAACATTTTCTCCATCGGTTTCCCGTTGACCCTGGTCATGGGCATGTTCATCTTCTGGGTCGGCCTGGCCGATGTGCTGTCGCACTACCAGGCATTGGCCAGCGAAACGCTGCAGTGGCTGCGTGAATTGGCAAGGGCGGGCTGAGCATGGCTGAGAGCGAAAGCGGCCAGGACAAAACGGAAGACCCCACCGAGAAACGCAAGCGCGACTCACGGGAAAAAGGCGAGGTCGCCCGCTCCAAGGAGTTGAACACGGTGGCGGTGACCCTGGCCGGCGCGGGTGGGCTGCTGGCGTTTGGCGGCCATTTGGCCGAAACCCTGCTGGCGTTGATGCGCATGAATTTCAGTCTGACCCGCGACATCATCGTGGACGAGCGGGCGATGGGCGCGTTTCTGCTGGCCTCGGGCAAGATGGCCATCTGGGCCGTGCAGCCGGTGCTGATCCTGCTGTTCGTGATCTCCTTCGTGGCGCCCATCGCGCTGAGCGGCTTCCTGTTCTCGGGCAGTTTGCTGCAGCCGAAATTCAGTCGCATGAATCCGTTGTCAGGCATCAAGCGCATGTTCTCGATGCATGCCTTGACCGAATTGCTGAAGGCGCTGGCCAAGTTTTTCGTGATCTTGGTAGTGGCGGTGGTGGTATTGATCAACGACCGTCAGGCGCTGCTGTCGATTGCCAACGAGCCGCTGGAGCAGGCGATCATTCACAGCCTGCAGGTGGTGGGCTGGAGTGCCTTGTGGATGTCGGCCGGGTTGTTGCTGATCGCGGCTGCGGATGTGCCGTTCCAGCTGTACCAGACGCACAAGAAACTGAAGATGACCAAGCAGGAAGTGCGCGACGAGTACAAGGACAGCGAGGGCAAGCCCGAGGTCAAGCAGCGTATTCGCCAGCTGCAGCGCGAAGTGTCGCAGCGGCGCATGATGGCGGCGGTGCCGCAGGCCGACGTGATCATCACCAACCCGACCCACTATGCGGTGGCCTTGCAGTATGACCCGGAGAAGGGTGGGGTGGCGCCGTTGCTGTTGGCCAAGGGCACGGATTTCATTGCCTTGAAGATTCGCGAAATTGGCGTGGAGCATAAGGTTCAGATCCTGGAATCGCCGGCCTTGGCGCGGGCGATCTATTACTCGACCGAGATCGAGCAGGAAATCCCCGCCGGCCTGTACCTGGCTGTGGCGCAGGTGCTGGCCTATGTGTTCCAGATCCGCCAGTACCGTGCGGGCAAGGGCAAGCGCCCTGAGCCGTTGAAGGATGACCTGCCGATCCCGCCAGACCTGCGCCGCGACAGTTGACCTTGTGCCAGGGCCTCTGGCCCTTTCGTTGACTCGCCTGCTCCCTCGGGTGCGACGCTGCCATTGAGCTCAGGCATCAGAGATGACACTCAGCAATTAGTCAATTTTTTCAATTGGTATTTTTGTCAGTTGTAGGCAGTGCGAAGGGTTGTGAATATTGTCACTCTGCACTAGGAGGGGCTTGCCATGAATTCATCTCGCCATGAATCCGCGACAACTGTGACGATCGGCTTATCAGAAAAAAACAACAAGACTGAGCGTACTGATATGCGACAGCACTTTGCGTTCACCCCGTATGGCTTTGCAGGGGGCTTGTTCTGTTATTTTTCATCCCTGGGATTCAATGGGCAGTGGGCAGAGGCACTGGCGAACTTATATTTTTTGGGTGCGGGTCGTCGGGGATATAGCAC
Source organism: Pseudomonas sp. TJI-51 (assembly GCF_000190455.2). Taxonomy (NCBI): domain Bacteria; kingdom Pseudomonadati; phylum Pseudomonadota; class Gammaproteobacteria; order Pseudomonadales; family Pseudomonadaceae; genus Pseudomonas; species Pseudomonas sp. TJI-51. The sequence continues at coordinate 38,519 of NZ_AEWE02000037.1, read as the reverse complement.
GGTTCTGATGAGGTTCCTAAGCTCTGATCGTGCCAGCCCATTTGGAACAGGTGGCATCAACCCCTATGCATATTGTGAGGGCGATCCTGTTAATTACCACGATAACTCCGGGCTCAACCGTCGTCCTTCAATACGTAGGCATTGGATGAGCCCCAGTTTCGTAGAGGGCGGGCTTCAAAACAAAGGAAGGGCAGACGCCCGACCCTATCAAGTGGGGCAGCGCCGCCATTCGTTTAATGGATTTGATCGACCAGAGTCGAAATCGCTCGTTGGGTTTCATGCTTCGAGAACGGAATATGCTGAAGCTATGACCGGAACTTTACAAGGCCGTAAAGACGTCTTGATGACTCCGCTTTCTCAGCATAAAAAATTCGGAGTGGATCCGCATTATTTCAGACCTGATAATGAGTTTGGAGCAGGTTTTTACGCTGGGGAGTATGGTGTTGCCAAGTTTTATGCAGCTAAGCGGGGCGCCCAGAGCCAATCCTCTACCACGGTGTTCAGTGTCTATGTAGACAACGCAGTAGGTATGCAGCCCGGCTTGCACTACCATGCAGGCTTGCTGAAGCACGGTGCGAAGCCTCCCTATCCGGAAACGCCCTATTTTTTTCAGTTCGCATTATTGCGAAGAGTGATATCGCGCGTTTCGCTTAAAATGGGAGTGGTGCGTGGTGAATCCCCGGTGCCGCTGAGGCCCAACGAAGTCTGACGCTATCAGTGGTTTGCCTCCTATGGATAGCAACCGGAGCACATGAAAGACAACCTGCGATTCCTGTCGGATCTGCGCCATTACTATTGACCTTGTGTCAGGGCTTCTGGCCTTTTCGCGGGTAACCCGCTCCCACAGGCATTTCACGGATCTCAAGCCCTATGCGGTACCTGTGGGAGATCACCCAGCACTACGGGCTGCGCTGTCGCGCAGAGAACTCGATTCGTAAGCGCGACGCTGCCTGTGTGAGAGCGGGCTAGTCGAGGCGTCGAACCGCCGCGACGAATCCAATGCGGTGGCTGGCACCGGCTACGCCGTTGTTCGCGGGCATGCCCGCTCCCACAAAGACCTCGCTAAATCCATAAGTTATGTGTTGCTCTATAAGGGCGGTTCACCCGCGAAGCGGCCGGCACACACAACATAAATCTCCTGTTGCGCAAAGTTGGAAGGCTTCTTGCAATGCCAGCCGCAGATGCCCCTTGGGCGTCAAAGTTTTGCATCAAGAGGACTCGCGGTGGATCGCACTCAGTTAATCAGCAACGCCCGTCATAACCTGGCCGGGCTCGGCCGGGGCAACCTGGGTGTACCGCTGCTGCTGCTGGTGATGTTGGCAATGATGATGTTGCCGATACCACCGTTCCTGCTCGACGTGTTCTTCACCTTCAACATCGCCTTGTCGATCGTGGTGCTGCTGGTCTGCGTCTACGCCCTGCGCCCGCTCGACTTCGCTGCATTCCCCACCATCCTGCTGGTGGCCACGCTGCTGCGCCTGGCGCTGAACGTGGCCTCCACGCGGGTGGTCATGCTGCACGGCCAGGAAGGCCACGGCGCCGCCGGCAAGGTGATCCAGGCCTTCGGCGAGGTGGTGATCGGCGGTAACTACGTGGTCGGTGCAGTGGTCTTCGCCATCCTCATGATCATCAACTTCGTGGTGGTGACCAAGGGCGCCGGGCGTATCTCGGAAGTGAGCGCGCGCTTCACCCTCGACGCCATGCCCGGCAAGCAGATGGCGATCGACGCCGACCTCAATGCCGGCCTCATCGACCAGGCCCAGGCCAAGCACCGTCGCGCCGAGGTGGCCCAGGAGGCCGAGTTCTACGGTTCGATGGACGGTGCCAGCAAGTTCGTGCGCGGTGACGCCATCGCCGGGTTGCTGATCCTGTTCATCAACCTGATCGGTGGCATGCTGATCGGCATGCTGCAGCATGGCATGAGCTTCGGCGATGCCGGCAAGGTGTACGCCCTGCTGACCATCGGTGACGGTTTGGTGGCGCAATTGCCATCACTGCTGTTGTCGACCGCTGCGGCGATCATGGTCACCCGCGCCTCGGGCTCGGAGGACATGGGCAAACTGATCAACCGGCAGATGTTCGACTCGCCCAAGGCGTTGGCGGTATCGGCGGGGTTGATGATTGTCATGGGGCTGGTGCCGGGCATGCCGCACTTCGCCTTCATCGGCCTGGGTCTGCTGGCCGGTGGCGGGGCTTATCTCGTATGGAAGAAACAACAGAAGGCCAAGGCCCAGGCATTGCAGGAGGCGCAGCGCCAGCAAGACCTGCTGCCTTCGCCGCAGCGGGCGCTGGAAACCAAGGAGCTGGGCTGGGACGATGTGACACCGATCGACATGATCGGCCTGGAAGTCGGCTACCGGCTGATCCCCCTGGTGGACCGCAACCAGGGTGGTCAGTTGCTGGCGCGAATCAAGGGCGTGCGCAAGAAGCTGTCGCAGGACCTGGGCTTCCTCATGCCCACGGTGCATATCCGCGACAACCTTGACCTGCAACCCAGCGCCTATCGCCTGACGCTGATGGGGGTGATCCTGGCGGAGGCCGAGATCTACCCGGACCGCGAGCTGGCGATCAACCCGGGGCAGGTGTTCGGCACCCTCAACGGCATTGCCGCACGTGACCCGGCGTTTGGCCTGGAGGCGGTGTGGATCGACGTGGGCCAGCGCTCGCAGGCGCAGTCGCTGGGCTACACCGTGGTCGATGCCAGTACGGTAGTGGCCACCCACCTCAATCAGATCCTGCAGAAGCACTGCCATGAACTGATTGGCCACGAAGAGGTCCAGCAACTGTTGCAGGTGTTGGCCAAGGCTTCGCCTAAACTTGCAGAAGAACTGGTGCCGGGTGTCATTTCCTTGTCGGGGCTGCTCAAGGTCTTGCAGGCCCTGTTGTCGGAACAGGTACCCGTGCGCGATATTCGCAGTATTGCCGAAGCAATCGCGAACAACGCTGGCAAGAGTCAAGATACCGCCGCGCTGGTTGCGGCGGTGCGCGTCGGATTGTGTCGCGCCATCGTGCAAAGCATTGTCGGCGTTGAGTCGGAGCTCCCGGTGATCACCCTGGAGCCAAGGTTGGAACAGATTTTGCTCAATAGTCTGCAACGCGCCGGGCAAGGCCAGGAAGACGGTGTTCTTCTGGAACCGAGCATGGCCGAAAAGCTGCAACGTTCGCTGATCGAAGCGGCCCAGCGCCAGGAAATGCAGGGCCAGCCGGCCATTCTGCTGGTCGCCGGCCCGATCCGCGCCATGCTGTCGCGTTTCGGTCGCCTGGCTGTACCGAATTTGCATGTGCTGGCGTATCAGGAAATACCGGACAACAAGCAAGTCACCATCGTTGCCACCGTGGGCCCTAACGGCTGAGGTAGTGGATAATGCAAGTTAAGCGATTTTTCGCCGCCGATATGCGTCAGGCCATGAAACTGGTCCGTGATGAGCTGGGCGCCGATGCCGCGATCATTGGCAACCGTCGCATTGCCGGTGGTGTCGAGCTGACGGCCGCGCTGGACTACAAGCTGTCCGCCCTGGCCCCGCGTGTGCCCAATGCCGAGCTGGAAGAAGAGCTGCGCAAGACCCACACGCGCATTGCCACGGCCCAGGCCGAGCTGGGCCACCGCCAGGACAGCAGCGATAACAACCGCCAATTGTTCGCCGGGCAGTCGTTGACCGCTGCCGAGCCGCTGGTCGAGCCCCATGTCGATGCCCCACAGGCGACGGCCGCCACGGCGCCGGCGCCCGTTGACCCGCGCCTGTTCGATGCCATGCGCTCCGAACTGTCGGGCCTGCGCGAACTGCTGGAAGTGCAGCTCGGCTCGCTGGCCTGGACCCAGCTGCAGGGCAGCAAGCCACAACAGGCCAACATCTGGCGGCGCCTGCAGCGCATTGGCCTGTCCGGGCCGATTGCCCGCGAGTTGCTGGAGCTGACCGCCGAAATCGAAGAGCCACGCCATGCCTGGCGCATGTTGCTGGCGCACTTGGCGCGCATGATCGAAATTCCCGAGGTAGAGCCGATCGAAGAAGGCGGTGTGATCGCCATGGTCGGCCCGGCCGGCATGGGCAAGACCACCACCCTGGCCAAGCTGGCGGCGCGCTACGTGCTCAAGTACGGCGCGCAGAATATGGCGCTGGTGAGCATGGACAGCTTCCGCATCGGTGCCCAGGAGCAGCTCAAGACCCTTGGCCGCATCCTCAATGTCCCAGTCACCTATGTCGACCCAGGCCAGTCGCTGGCGGCAGCGCTGGAGCCGCTGCTGCGCAAGCGTGTGGTGCTGATCGACACCGCCGGCCTGCAGGCCAGCGACCCGGCCCTGCGCATGCAGCTGGAAACCCTGGCCGGCCGTGGCATCGCCGCCAAGAATTACCTGGTACTGGCCACCACCAGCCAGAAGCAGGTGCTGACCGCCGCCTACCACAGCTACAAGCGCTGTGGCCTGGCCGGCTGCATCCTGACCAAGCTCGATGAAACGGCAAGCCTTGGCGATGTGCTGAGCCTTGCCATCAGTCATGATTTGCCTGTGGCCTATCTTACCGACGGCCCGCGCATTCCTGACGACCTGCACCTGCCGCGGGGGCACCAGCTGGTGTCCCGCGCGGTCAATGTGCAGCAGCAGGAGGAGCCCAGCGAAGAGGCAATGGCCGACATGTTCGCTGATCTCTACCACAACCCACGGCGAGCGGGTTGAGTATGAAACGTGTGCAAAGTAGCTATGCCAAGGGGTACGCAGAATTGCCCTACGTGTGGCCTGGGTCCCAGCGATACAAGGTAAATTACAAACATGGGTAGCATGCATCCCGTACAGGTGATCGCCGTGACCGGTGGCAAAGGTGGCGTCGGCAAGACTAACGTTTCAGTGAACCTGTCCCTGGCGTTGGCCGAACTCGGCCGCAGGGTCATGTTGCTGGATGCCGACCTGGGCCTGGCCAATGTCGACGTGTTGCTGGGCCTGACGCCCAAACGGACCCTGGCCGATGTCATCGAAGGGCGCTGCGAGCTGCGTGACGTGATATTGCAGGGCCCTGGTGGTGTGCGCATCGTACCGGCTGCCTCCGGTACGCAGAGCATGGTCCACCTGGCGCCGGCCCAGCATGCCGGGCTGATCCAGGCGTTCAGCGAAGTCGGCGACAACCTCGATGTACTGGTCATCGATACCGCTGCGGGTATCGGTGAGTCGGTCGTCAGCTTTGTCCGTGCCGCCCAGGAAGTGCTGCTGGTGGTGTGCGACGAGCCGACCTCGATCACCGATGCCTACGCGCTGATCAAACTGCTCAACCGTGACTACGGCATGAACCGCTTCCGCGTGCTGGCCAACATGGCCCAGAGCCCTCAGGAAGGGCGCAACCTGTTTGCCAAGCTGACCAAGGTTACCGACCGTTTCTTGGATGTCGCCCTGCAGTACGTAGGCGCCGTGCCCTACGACGAGTGCGTGCGCAAGGCGGTGCAGAAGCAGCGTGCCGTTTACGAAGCCTTCCCACGCTCCAAGTGCGCGCTGGCCTTCAAGGCGATTGCCCAGAAGGTCGACAGCTGGCCGCTGCCGGCCAACCCACGTGGCCACTTGGAGTTCTTCGTCGAGCGCCTGGTGCAGCCGACCAGCGCGGGACCGGTGCTATGAACGCCAGCGGGTTCAAGATGTACAGCCGGGCGGCGAAAGACGCCCAGTACGAGTTGATCGAACGCTACGCCCCCCTTGTCAAGCGTATCGCCTACCATCTGTTGGCGCGGTTGCCGGCCAACGTGCAGGTTGAGGACCTGATCCAGGCCGGCATGATTGGCTTGCTGGAAGTGGCCAACAAGTACGACGCCAGCAAGGGCGCCAGCTTCGAAACCTATGCCGGCATTCGTATCCGCGGCGCCATGCTCGACGAAGTGCGCAAAGGCGACTGGGCACCCCGTTCGGTGCACCGCAACACCCGTATGGTCAGCGACGCGATGCGCGCCGTGGAGGCCAGAACCGGCCGTGACGCTAAAGATCATGAAGTTGCTGCCGAACTCCAATTGAGCCTCGATGATTACTACGCGATCCTCAACGATACCTTGGGCAGCCGTTTGTTCAGCTTCGATGACCTGCTGCAGGACGGTGAGCACGAAGGGCTGCATGAAGACGGCGCCAGCGGCCAGGTCGAACCTGCCCGGGGCCTCGAGGAGGAGCGCTTCCAGCTAGCCCTGACCGAGGCCATCGCCAACCTGCCCGAGCGTGAACGCCTGGTGCTGGCGCTGTACTACGACGAAGAGCTCAACCTCAAGGAGATCGGTGAGGTGCTGGGGGTCAGCGAGTCGCGGGTCAGCCAGTTGCACAGCCAGTGTGCCGCGCGTCTGCGTAGCCGCCTGGGGGAATGGCGGGCGCGCTGAGCCTGCTGGGGTTGCGGCTGTTTCCACGCGGTTTTCCACGTTGTACCGAATTGATTGAATGCGCGCTCGGGGCCGAGCGCGTTTGAGACTGCTTGGAGGTCTACTTGAACAAAGACATGAAAATCCTCATCGTTGACGACTTTTCGACGATGCGGCGGATCATCAAGAACCTGTTGCGTGACCTGGGCTTCACCAACACCGATGAGGCCGACGATGGCACCACGGCACTGCCGATGCTGGAAAACGGCCATTATGACTTCCTGGTGACCGACTGGAACATGCCTGGCATGTCCGGCATCGACCTGCTGCGCAAGGTGCGTGCCCACGACCGGCTGAAAACCATGCCCGTGCTGATGGTGACTGCCGAAGCCAAGCGCGACCAGATCATTGAAGCGGCCCAGGCCGGCGTCAATGGTTACGTGGTCAAGCCGTTCACGGCACAGGTGCTCAAAGAAAAGATCGAGAAGATCTTCGAACGCGTCAACGGCTGAGTCACGTCAGGGGGCGCGCCATGGATTCATCACATAACTCTTTGGGCGAGTTCGAATCGACCCTGAAGAAACATGCCCAGGAGTTGGTCGAAAGCCTGGAGCGGGGCCGTTTCGGCGAGGCGGTGCAGCTGATTCACGAGCTGAACCAGACCCGCGACCGCGGCCTGTACCAGGAAGTCGGCAAGCTGACCCGCGAGCTGCACAGTGCCATCGTCAGTTTCCAGATCGACCCGACCATACCGCAGGCCGAAGAGGTGTCGCAGATTACCGATGCCACCGAGCGCCTGTCCTATGTGGTCAAGCTCACGGAAGGCGCGGCCAACCGCACCATGGACCTGGTCGAGGCAAGCACCCCGGTGCTCAACGACCTGGCCAGCGAGGCCAAGGCCCTGAGCACCGACTGGCAGCGCTTCATGCGCCGCGAAGTGGCGGCGGAAGAATTCCGCGACCTGGTCAAGCGGGTCGACAGTTTCCTCACGCACAGCGCCGAAGGCAACCGCAAGGTCGCCGGCCACCTCAATGACATTCTGCTGGCCCAGGACTATCAGGACCTGACCGGGCAGGTGATCAAGCGCGTCACCAACCTGGTGACCGAAGTGGAAAGCAACCTGCTCAAGTTGGTGCTGATGGCCAGTCAGGTCGACCGCTTTGCGGGCATTCAGCATGACCACGATCAATTGCGCGCAGAAAAAGATCGAGAAAAACATCCGACTCGGGGTGAAGGTCCGCAGATTCATGCCGATAAGCGTGAAGACGTCGTGTCCGGCCAGGACGACGTCGATGATCTGCTGTCCAGCCTGGGTTTTTAAGGAGCACCTTTGATGAGCTTCGGCGCCGATGAAGAAATCCTCCAGGATTTCCTGGTAGAAGCCGGCGAAATTCTTGAGCAACTGTCCGAGCAATTGGTCGAGCTGGAAAGCCGGCCCGACGATGCTGACCTGCTCAATGCGATCTTTCGCGGTTTCCACACTGTAAAAGGGGGCGCCGGCTTCCTCCAGCTGAACGAGCTGGTGGAGTGCTGCCATATCGCCGAGAACGTGTTCGACGTGCTGCGCAAAGGTGAGCGTCGGGTTGACGCGGAGCTGATGGACGTAGTGCTCGAGGCACTGGACACGGTCAACAGCATGTTTGGCCAGGTGCGCGAGCGCGCTGAAGTCACGCCGGCAACCCCCGAGCTGCTGGCGGCCTTGGCGCGCCTTGCCGAGCCGGGTGCGGCGCAACCGCAGGGTGGCGAAGAAGCGGTGGTGCCGGTGGCTGCCGCGCAGGCGCCTGCCGCGGCACCGGTGGTGGACCAGGAGCAGCACCTGGACATCACCGACAGCGAGTTCGAGCAGTTGCTCGATTCGCTCGATGCGGTCAAGGCACAAGCTGCGGCCGAGGAACAGCTGCAAGGCGAGAGCGTGAGTGGTGGCGGTGATGAAATCACCGATGCCGAGTTCGAATCGCTGCTCGACCAGTTGCATGGCAAAGGCCAGTTCACTGCCGAAGTTGCAGCGCCGGCTGCTGCCGTCAGCCACGAAGCGGCCAGTGACGAAATCACCGATGCCGAATTTGAGTCGCTGCTCGACCAGCTGCATGGCAAAGGCACCTTCCAGGCCGACGCCCTGCCTGCCGCTAAGGCGGCACCTGCCGAGGTGGCGCCTGACAGCACCGCCAGCGCCACCAGCGACGAAATCAGCGAGCATGAATTCGAAGCGCTGCTGGACCAGTTGCATGGCAAGGGCAAATTCGGCGGTGACGTCGCAGCAGTCCAGGCACCGCCTGCGGCCAAGGCGCCGGCAGCGGCCAAGCCGCAAAGCCCGGCGGCCGCCAAGCCAGCTGCGGCTCCTGCACCTGCGCCAGTGCCCGCGGCTGCGAGCAAACCTGCTGCAGCTGCGCGCACGCCGGCCCCGGTCGCCGACAAGCATGCGGTCAGCGAAGCGGAAACCACCGTACGCGTCGACACGGCGCGCCTGGACGAGATCATGAACATGGTCGGCGAACTGGTGCTGGTGCGTAACCGCCTGGTGCGCCTGGGCCTGAACAGCGGCGACGAGGCCATGTCCAAGGCCGTGTCCAACCTCGACGTGGTCACCGCCGACCTGCAGACCGCGGTGATGAAAACCCGCATGCAGCCGATCAAGAAAGTGTTCGGCCGCTTCCCGCGCCTGGTTCGCGACCTGGCGCGCCAGTTGAAGAAAGAGATCAACCTTGAGCTGGTCGGCGAAGAAACCGACCTCGACAAGAACCTGGTCGAGGCCCTGGCCGACCCGTTGGTGCACTTGGTGCGCAACGCCGTCGACCATGGTATCGAGATGCCCGATGAGCGCGATGCCGCAGGCAAGCCGCGCACGGGCCGCGTGGTGCTGTCGGCGGAGCAGGAGGGCGACCACATCCTGTTGTCGATTTCCGACGACGGCAAGGGCATGGACCCGAACATCCTGCGGGCCAAGGCGGTGGAGAAGGGCCTGATGGACAAGGACGCCGCCGAGCGTCTGAGCGAGTCGGACTGCTACAACCTGATCTTCGCCCCAGGGTTCTCGACCAAGACCGAGATTTCCGACGTGTCCGGGCGTGGCGTGGGCATGGACGTGGTGAAGACCAAGATCTCCCAGCTCAACGGTTCGATCAACATCTTCTCGGCCAAGGGCCAGGGCTCGAAGATCGTCATCAAGGTGCCGCTGACCCTGGCGATCATGCCCACCCTGATGGTGATGCTGGGCAACCAGGCATTCGCCTTCCCGCTGGTCAACGTCAACGAGATCTTCCACCTCGACCTGTCGCGTACCAATGTGGTCGATGGCCAGGAAGTGGTGATCGTGCGCGACAAGGCACTGCCGTTGTTCTACCTCAAGCGCTGGCTGGTGCAAGGCCAGGTGCATGAAGAGCAACACGAGGGCCACGTGGTGATCCTGTCGGTCGGCACCCAGCGCATCGGCTTTGTCGTCGATCAACTGGTAGGCCAGGAAGAAGTGGTAATCAAGCCGCTGGGCAAGATGCTGCAAGGTACCCCGGGCATGTCCGGGGCCACCATTACCGGTGACGGTCGTATTGCGTTGATTCTCGACGTCCCGAGCATGCTCAAGCGTTACGCCGCGCGGCGTATTTGATTTCGGTGGCGCACCTTGGCAGGTCGCGCCGCCTAATGGAGTGTTTATGGCAGTCAAGGTCCTGGTGGTGGATGATTCCGGTTTCTTCCGCCGCCGCGTCTCGGAGATCCTCTCGGCGGATCCGACGATCCAGGTAGTAGGTACCGCGACCAACGGCAAGGAAGCGATTGACCAGGCGCTGGCGCTCAAGCCCGATGTCATCACCATGGACTATGAAATGCCCATGATGGATGGCATCACTGCGGTGCGGCACATCATGCAGCGCTGCCCGACGCCGGTGTTGATGTTTTCCTCGCTGACCCATGAGGGCGCCCGGGTCACCCTCGATGCGCTGGACGCGGGGGCGGTGGACTACCTGCCGAAGAACTTCGAGGACATTTCGCGCAACCCCGACAAGGTCAAGCAACTGCTGTGCGAGAAAGTGCATACGCTGGCGCGCAGCAACCGCCGG